>CAIWRE010000542.1 GCA_903914985.1 uncultured beta proteobacterium
GCCTTGACCCAACTCGACCCGCACCAGGTGCACGACCTGCACATGGTGCAGTCAGTCATTGCCTTGCCCGAACACCTGGACGTGTTCGAGAGTGGCATTGCCTCCAAACTCGACTTTTCCTTTTCAGGCCCGCAAAGCGCGCGATTGGCCAAAATGGTGTCGGCCGGGCAAATTCAAATCGGCGCCATCCACACGTACCTGGAACTGTTCTCGCGCTATTTTGTGGATCTGACACCGCAGGTGTCGCTGGTGTGCGCGCAGGCTGCGGATGCCCAGGGCAATCTGTATACCGGCCCCAATACCGAGGACACGCCCGCCATTGTGGAAGCCACCGCCTTCAAGAGCGGCATCGTGATTGTCCAGGTCAACGAGGTGTTGGAGACCTTGCCGCGCGTGGACATTCCCGGTGACTGGGTGGATTACGTCATTCTGGCACCCAAGCCCAACCAAATTGAGCCGCTGTTCACCCGCGATCCAGCACAGATCTCGGAGATCCAAGTGCTCATGGCCATGATGGCCATCAAAGGTATCTATGCGGAATATGGGGTGCAGCGCCTGAACCACGGTATCGGTTTTGACACTGCTGCGATTGAGTTGCTGTTGCCCACCTACGCCGAGTCATTGGGCCTCAAGGGAAAAATCTGCAAACATTGGGCGCTCAATCCGCACCCGGCCATGATTCCTGCCATTGAAGCCGGATGGGTGGAATCTATCCATTCCTTTGGCTCTGAGCTGGGCATGGAAAAGTATGTGAGCGCGCGCCCTGACGTGTTCTTTACCGGTGCCGACGGCAGCCTGCGCAGCAACCGCGCCATGAGCCAGGCCGCAGGCCACTATGCCTGCGATATGTTTATCGGCTCCACGCTGCAAATTGATTTGAATGGCCACAGTTCCACGGCCACGGCAGGACGCATCGCCGGCTTCGGTGGCGCACCCAATATGGGCGCCGATGCACGCGGACGACGCCATGCCTCGCCCGCCTGGTTGAAGGCCGGTGCACAGGCGCGTCAGGGGCGCACCGGCGTGCACGCCATGCCGCGCGGCCAGAAGCTGGTGGTGCAAATGGTGGAAACCTTTCGCGAACACATGCAACCCGCCTTTGTTGAAACCCTGGATGCCTGGAAGCTGGCTGAACAGGCCGGCATGGACATACCACCGGTCATGATTTACGGTGATGACGTCACCCACATCCTGACCGAAGAAGGCATTGCCAACTTGCTGCTGTGCCGCACCGACGAAGAGCGCGAGCAGGCGATTCGTGGCGTCGCCGGCTACACCCCTGTGGGCCTGGCACGTGACCAGCGCATGGTCGACAACCTGCGCGACCGCGGTGTCATTCAGCGCGCTGACGATTTGGGCATCGACAAACGTGATGCCACGCGCAGCCTGCTGGCAGCGCGTTCCATGCGTGATCTGGTCCGTGCTTCCGGCGGTCTGTACGACCCTCCCAAGCGCTTTCGCAACTGGTAATGGGGCTATGAACGACAACACCAGCATGGAGACACTCCATTTCGATTTTGAGGGCGCACGTGCCAGACCTTCCTTCGTGCCAATTTTGGTCGGGGTGGTGGGTTCGGGTAATTTGGAAGTGCTGATTGAGCCCTCGCAGCACCCGCGCTGCCGGATCGAGATCACCACCTCCGCGCGGGGTTTCGGCCCGATCTGGGAGGCCGTGGTACGCGACTTTCACCGCCGCCATGGTCTGGCAGGTGTGGCCGTGTCGATCAACGACATGGGTGCCACGCCCGCTGTGGTCAGTTTGCGCCTGGACCAGGCGGTAGCCAGCTTGCCCCCCGCACAGGACCTTCAGCCATGAACCGCAGCTTTGCAGAATCGACCGCGCGCGAGCGCTTGCAATATTTGTTGGATACCGACAGCTTTCAGGAAATTCTTGGGCCCGGCACGCGCATGGTCAGCCCGCATCTGGCCTTGCTGGGCGTGCCCTCGTCGTTTGACGATGGCGTGGTGGTGGGCCGTGCCCGCCTCGGCGGACAGTCCGTTTTGGTGGCTGCGCAAGAGGGCGCTTTCATGGGCGGCGGCGTGGGCGAGGTGCACGGAGCCAAGCTGGTGGGTCTGTTCCAACGGGCCTTGACCGAAAAGCCGGCCGCTGTGCTGGTACTCGCAGAGTCAGGCGGTGTGCGTTTGCATGAAGCCAATGCCGGACTGATTGCCGTCTCCGAAGTCATGCGCGCTTTGTTGGAGGTTCGCGCCTTGGGCATCCCGGTGATGATGCTCATCGGAGGGGCGAACGGCTGCTTTGGTGGCATGGGTCTGATCGCACGCTGTGCCGACTTTGTGGTGATGAGCGATATCGGGCGCCTGTCCATGTCCGGACCCGAGGTGATTGAATCCTCGTATGGCGTGGAAGAATTTGATTCGCGCGACCGCGCACTGGTGTGGCGCACCACCGGCGGCAAGCACCGCTATCTGACGGGCGACTGCGATGTGCTGGTGGATGACGATATCGAGGCCTTTCGCGTTGCGGCGCGGGAGGCGCTGACCTGCCACCGCGAGGTCACGCTGGAGGCCTTGGAGCAGGAGCACGCCATGCTGGCTGATCGTCTGGATCGTTTTGGTCAATGCACCGACAGCGCGCAGGTGTGGCAGGCCTTAGGCATCGCCGATCCGCGGGCAGTTCCTGAGCTCGACGCCCGCGGCGTACGGGCCCTCCAAACACATGAATCGGAACTACAGGCATGAACTGGCAAGACCTGCTAACGGCGTTTTTTGGCGATGCGCATACCGTGGTGCGCACGGGCGATCTGCTCAGCGGCAGCGGTACTGTGCAGGGGCAGACGGTCGCGGTGATTGGCACCACGGACCACGCACCCATTGGTGTGGAGCTGGCCCTGGCACAGGCACGTTGTGTGCTGGACACCGTGAAGAATTTCCCCGGGCGACCCATTGTGTTGCTGGTCGACACCCAGGGTCAGCGCCTGCGTTACCGCGACGAAATGCTGGGTATCAACCGCTACATGGCGCACTTGGGTTGCTGCATCGCGCTGGCGCGTCAGCGGGGTCATCGTGTGGTGGGCTTGGTCTACGACCAGGCACTCTCGGGCGGCTTCATCACTTCGGGGCTGATGGCGGACGCCTGTTACGCATTACCCGACGCTGAGATCCGCGTGATGCGGCTGCCGGCCATGGCGCGCGTGACCAAAATCAGCGAGGAGCGCCTGCAGCAGCTCTCCGAGTCCAATCCGGTGTTCGCTCCCGGTGTGCAAAACTTTGTGGCGATGGGTGGCATTCA
>CAIWRE010000543.1 GCA_903914985.1 uncultured beta proteobacterium
AGGTATTGCCCGCATCCCGCAGGCGCTGCATGGCCACGATGATGCGGTTCATGTCCCGTGGATGCAGGCCAATGCTGGGCTCGTCCAACACAAACAAGGTGTTCACCAGCGAGGTGCCCAAGGCAGTTGTGAGGTTGATGCGCTGCACTTCACCGCCACTCAGGGTTCGGCTTTGGCGGTCCAAGGTGAGGTAGCCGATGCCTACTTCACACAGGTATTTCAGGCGCGTGGTGATTTCTTCCAACAGCAGTTTGAGCGTCTTCTGGTCGGCTTCTGAGGCTTGGATGTCAATCGTGCTCAGTCGCTGAAAAAACGCGCTGAGCCGGTCCAGCGGCATCAGCATCAGGTCGTGCAAGCACAGACCGGGCAAGTTTTCCAGCTGGGTGCGGGTCCATTTGACCCCCTGGGGCATGAAGCGTTTGGCAGGATCCATCACGGCCTTGGCGTCGTCCTGGCTGCCAATGCGCCACAGCAGGCTCTCGGTCTTCAGACGTGCGCCGCCGCAGGTTCCGCAGGGCGTGTAGCTGCGGTACTTGGACAGCAACACGCGAATGTGCATCTTGTAGGCTTTGGACTCCAGGTATTCAAAGAATCTGTCCACACCAAACCAGTGCTGGTTCCACTTGCCATTCCAATTGGGCGAACCTTTAAGCACCCAGTGCTGCTGCTCGGGGGTGAGCTTGTACCAGGGCGTGTCGCGTGGAATGCCAGCGGCTTCCGCGTGGCGCATGAGGTCGTCCTGGCATTCCTGCCAAGCGGGCGTCTGCATGGGTTTGATGGCGCCCGCGCGCAAGGTGAGCTTGTCATTGGGAATCACCAAGCCGTAATCCACCCCTACAACCCGTCCAAACCCGCGACAGGCCTCGCAAGCACCCACCGCTGAATTAAAGGAAAACATGGAGGCAATCGGGTCGCTGTATCGGCGATCGCTGGTCGGGCAGTGCAGCCCGGTGGAAAACCGCCATTGCGGCACGACGTCCAGGGGCGTGTCCGTAGCCGCCTCGGCCTCGGGGACTATGTACACATTCAAGCGGCCGCTGCCGCGCTTGAGCGAGAGCTCAATGGCTTCCAGCACCCGCGCCTTGTCGGCGCCATCGATACGGAAACGGTCCGCCACCACGTCCAGCACTTTGCGGGCACCGGTGTCTGGCGCGATAGCCTTCGCTTTTCCCTTAGCGCTTGCCGCCTTGGAAACGGAATTGGAATCTGACCCCAATTGACTTGCAATTTCCCGCTCGGCGTGGATGCGGGTAAAGCCACTTGCGCTCAGCCACTGCGCGAGTTCTTCGGCGCTGGTTTGCGCGGGCAGCTCGACGGGGAAGGTAAACACCAGGCGCGGATTGCCCTGGGCCTTGGCCTGTTGCAGTACCTCGGCGTAAATGGTCTCAGGCGTGTCGTGTTGTACCGGCTGGGCAGTGTCCTGGTCAAACAAGTGACCTGCGCGCGAGAACAAGAGCTTCAGGTGGTCGTTCAGCTCGGTCATGGTGCCGACCGTGCTGCGGCTGGAGCGCACCGGGTTGGTCTGGTCGATGGCGATGGCCGGTGGCACGCCCTCCACCCTATCCACGGCCGGCTTGTCCATGCGGTCCAGAAACTGGCGCGCGTAGGCCGAAAAAGTCTCCACATAACGGCGCTGGCCTTCGGCATACAGCGTGTCAAACACCAAACTGGACTTGCCCGAGCCGCTGGGACCGGTGACTACCGTGAGCTCACCGGTACGAATGTCCAAATCAAGATTTTTGAGATTGTGCTGCCGTGCTCCGCGAATGCGGATGGTGCCCTGGGACATAAGTGAATGCTCTCTGGAGAATGGGAGAAGCATTCTAGGAGTTGGGGATTACCCTTTCAGCAGGCGCTCCAATTCATGGCATTCCTGCACCCCAACGGCCGCTTGAATTTTGGGGAAAAGTGCCAACAGGTCCTCGGTACCCGAGGCGGATTCGACCGCCAGATTCAGTCTAAAGCCCATAATCCCCAAGCTTGCAGTGAGCTTTGTGGCCAAAGGCTTGGCCAGCAAATACCGCTCCTTTTCAGTCATTTTGGGTGGGGCCTTAGGCTGGATCGGCGGCGAAGGAACGGCTGCCGTTGCCTGGACCACGTTCAAAAAACCGTTTGCCAGCATCGTGTCTAAGTCTTCTTGCTGAAGACCCAAAGGAGCCATCATTGCGAGGATCTCAGCAACCGTCCTGTTGCCGTCCACCACAATGAAAGCTTTCCGCTGCGCGGGAGTGAAAAGCTCGGATCGGGCGTCAAAGGCCGCCTGGCCAATTTCTGTTTTTTTAAAGCGCATAGATCCATTTTAGACAAGTAATATTCACTTGTCATTCGGAACCAACCGCGGTGAGTTACTGGCTGGCGGCGCCCGATTTGGCCGGGGCTGCGGGCGCCTCGGTTTGTGGGCTCTCCCCGTGTTTTTCACCGCTGATATCAATATCTCCGCCCTTGCTCAAAAAGAACAAAGCCAAGGCGGCAAAAACTGCAAAACCTACAAAAATTTTCCACATATCTTTTCCTTCATAAAAAAAGGCCCCCGTTGCGGAGGGCCTTCAAAACAGTTCCAGCGCATTGCGCCAGACCTGCGACCAAATTTGCTACACGCTTAGTCGTTTGCGTAAATGTCCACGTCTTTGGTTTCCTTGATGAACAAGGTACCGATGACCACAGTGATACCAGCGATGATGATGGGGTACCACAGGCCGTTGTACATATTTCCGGTTTGCGCCACGATCGCGAACGTTGTCGTGGGCAACAGACCGCCGAACCAGCCGTTACCAATGTGGTAGGGCAAGCTCATGGATGTGTAACGGATGCGGGTTGGGAACATCTCCACCAGCATGGCGGCGATGGGGCCGTACACCATGGTCACCAAAATCACCAGATAGGTCAGGATCAGGATGACAGTGACCTTGTCGAACTTGGCCATGTCCGCTTTAGCAGGGTAGCCGGCCGCTTTAAGTGCAGCAGACAATTTGCCGCTCAGCACTGCGTCTTTGGCCGTTTTCTCGCCACTCAAAGCTTTCACGCGGGCAGTCGCAGCTGCGATAGCTTTTGCATCTTTGGGTTCGGCAGCGTTGAGTTCAGCCAGTTTCTTGTCAGCGCCATCTTTGGCAGCAGCAATGTCTTCAGGAGTCACGGCCGTGGTCACTTCAGTCTCGCCGACTTTAATCACTGCAGGGGTTCCAGCAGGAGCCGCGATGTTGTCGTAACTCACCGATGCGGAAGCCAATTTCTGCTTGGCGATATCGCAAGAAGAAGTGAACTTCTTGGTGCCTGTGGGGTTGAACTGGAACGAGCACTCAGAAGGATCGGCAGTCACTGTCACTTTGGCGCTGGCTTGAGCTGCAGCCAAATCGGGGTTGGCGGCTTTGGTCAATGCAGTAAATACCGGGAAGTACGTCACCACCGCCAACAGGCAACCCGCCAAGATGATGGGTTTACGGCCGATTTTGTCGGACAAAGAACCAAACACGATGAAGAACGGTGTACCGATGATCAGTGATACGGCGACCATGATGTTGGCCGTAGGACCGTCAACTTTCAGGGTCTGTGTCAGGAAGAACAAGGCGTAGAACTGACCCGAATACCACACCACGGCTTGACCCATGGTCAAACCCACCAGTGCCAGGATCACAATCTTCAGGTTTTTCCATTGTCCAAAGGCTTCGCTCAGCGGTGCTTTGGAAGTCTTGCCTTCTGCCTTCATTTTTGTGAAAGCAGGCGACTCATTCATGGACAAACGGATATAGACCGACACGCCCAACAACAAGATCGACACCAGGAAAGGAACGCGCCAACCCCAATCGGCAAACGCTTCTTCGCCGATAGCAGTGCGGGTACCCAAAATGACCATCAGGCTCAAGAACAAGCCCAAAGTTGCCGTGGTTTGAATCCACGAGGTGAAGGCACCGCGCTTGCCTTGAGGGGCATGTTCGGCCACATAGGTTGCAGCACCGCCGTACTCACCACCCAGCGCCAAGCCTTGCAGCATGTGCAGTGCGATCAGGATTACGGGGGCGGCCACACCAATGGTCGCGTAGTTGGGCAAGATGCCGACGATAAATGTCGACAAGCCCATGATCAAAATCGTCACCAGGAAGGTGTACTTACGGCCAATCATGTCGCCCAAACGACCGAACACCAATGCGCCGAAAGGACGCACGATAAAACCGGCAGCAAACGCCAACAGGGCGAAGATGTACGCCGAGGTTTCGTCCAAGCCACTGAAAAATTGCTTGGCAATAATGCCAGCCAAAGTTCCGTACAGATAAAAGTCGTACCACTCAAAAACCGTACCGAGTGAGGAGGCGAAGATAACTTTCTTCTCTTCCCCGGACATCGGCCGTGCAGCTACTGTTGCCATAGTTATGTCTCCTGATTAAAAGTCCAACAACACGCTTGTTGAATGCTGCGCACTATTGTTGTGAGTGCTGACGGCACTCTGACGGATTTCTTGCAAAAACTTACGCGCTCCTGCGCAGCGCCTTACGGTCTACACGTTAACCCTTGGAACTTTTTTCTCAATGCAAAAAATACAGCGGTTTTGACGCCTTATTCAGCACTTCAGACGCGATTTACCGGTCCGCACTGTTTTGGCATATCTTCAAAATATTTTTACTAATGAGCGCTTTTTCCATGCAAATTGCGTGGACGGAAGACCTTAGGACTTGCAAATACCCGGTTTTCGCTCACGGAAGTCCTTGCCGCACCCCAAGTGCTGAAGGTACTGCCTAGTCCCGCACGGCGGCCATCAGGCCTGCAAAGCCGACAAACGCAGCGCCGGTGACGCGGTTGAAAGCGCGCATCACGGACGCCTGCTGTAGGTACTGCGACAGCTTGTGTCCGCTGAACGCGTAGGCAAAGTACCAGGACACCTCGATCACCGTAAAGGTCGCCAGCAAAATGGCGAATTGCGGTAACGCCGCGCTGTCTGCGTGGATAAATTGCGGAAAGAACGCCGCCGCAAACAGCATGGCTTTGGGGTTGCTTCCTGCCACCAGTGCCCCGCGCCGGTACAAAGACCACGCACTCTCATGGGTGGCGGGTGCAAGCGGCACATCGGGTGTCGACTCCTGCACCGGCGCTCTCCAGCATTGCACACCCAGGTAGGCCAAATAGGCCGCTCCACAAAGTCGCAGTGCGTCAAACACAGTAGGAAACGCGTGCAGCACAGCACCCAATCCTGCGGCGGACACGCACATCATCAGCAGCAAAGAACTCATACAACCCGCCATGGCCGCCACCGCGCTGCGAACGCCCCAGCGGGCGCTGGTGCTCATGATGAGCAGCATATTGGGGCCAGGCGTGGCAGACACGAAAAAGGTCATGCCAAAAAACAGCCACCAGGTATTCAGGTTCATAGCGAAAACGATGGAGCTCGCGCTTTACGCTTTGCGGGCCGGGAGTCCCGAGGGCAGCGCCGCGGCTCGGTCCCAGTGGTCTTCGGCAAACCAGGGATCGCCCGCAACGCATGCGCGCAGCATGGGCAGCGCATCCAAGCCCCACAGCACTTTGCCATCGACCGCGTAGCTGGGCACGCCGAACACGCCTTGGGCAATCGCGTTTTCGGTGTGCGCTTTGAGTTGGTCGCGCACTTCGTCTCCATTCGGGTCGCGCGCCGGGGCGAGTTGCTCCGTGAGCTGTTGCAGGCGTGCGGCGTCAGCGGCGTCGCCACCACCCTCCCACACGTGGCGAAACAGAGTTTCGCAGACATAGCGATTGGGCAAGCCTTGCGCGTCACTGGCCACTGCCAGGCGCAACAAACCCAAGGGGTTGAAGGGATGGCCTGAGGGCAGATCTAAGCGAACGCCCTGGGCATGGGCCAACCATTGCGATTGGCGGTACACCCACTCGCGCTTGCCGGGCACCTCGGCCGGGCCCAGTTGCTGTCGTGCCTTGAGCACGCCGCCCAAAAACACGGGTTGGTAACTCACGCTGTAGCTCAGGCCTTCCAGCGCCTGCGGCAGCGCTTTGAATGCCAAGTAAGCGTAGGGCGAAATAAAGTCGAGGAAGAAAGTGATTTGCTTCATTTCAAAAATTCCAGTCGTTGGCCAATGCTTTGCCAAACTGCGCGTTTGTCCTGGTCGGTGCTGCTGGCCCAGGCGCCAATCTCTTCAATGGTGCGCAGGCAGCCCAGGCACCAGCCGGTTTGGGCATCCATCTGGCACACCGAGACGCAGGGAGATGGTGGCGCATAGGGCGTGTTCAGCGCGTCGTCCAGCCGGGCCGCCAGCAGGCGCTGGTATTTGGTGGCGGGGTCCGGGGGCGCTCCACGGCGCATGCGCTGGGTTCGGACGGAGGATGCAGGGGGGGAATCAGGCGGCATGGCGGCGGGTCAATAGAGCTTTGGCAGCGCGCGAGTTTGGCACACGCTCCAAAAATCCGCTGATGAAGGCGCTGGCATCCAGCAAGCGTTCAAGGTCAATCCCCGTCTCAATGCCCATGCCGTGCAGCATGAACACCACATCTTCGGTTGCCACGTTGCCGGTGGCACCCTTGGCATAAGGGCAGCCGCCCAGGCCCGCCACCGAGGTGTCAAAGCTGGAAATACCCAGCTCCAATGCCGCCAGCGTGTTTGCCAAGGCCTGGCCGTAGGTGTCATGAAAGTGGCCCGACACAGCGTCGAGGGGGTAATGGCGCAAAGCCGCCTCCAGCGCCGCCTGCACTTTGCGCGGCGTGCCCACCCCGATGGTGTCGGCCACGCCGATGTGCTGCACGCCCATTTCGCGCATCAGGCGCGCAACCATTTCTACCCGTTCGGGCGCAATCTCGCCCTCGTAGGGGCAGCCCAAGGCACAAGAAATGGCGCCGCGCACCGCCACACCCTGTGCCAGCGCCGCAGCGACCACCGGGCGAAAGCGCTCCATGCTCTCGGTAATGCTGCAATTGATGTTTTTTTGGCTGAATGCTTCGCTGGCCGCACCGAACACCACGATCTCGTCGGGCTTGCTCAACAGTGCGGCGTCCAGCCCCTGCATATTGGGCGTCAGCACCGAGTAACGCACACCGGCTTTGCGCGCAATGCCCGCCATCACCTGCGCGTTGTCCGCCATTTGCGGCACCCACTTGGGGCTCACGAAGCTGGTGACTTCGATTTGCGAGAAACCTGCTTCTTGCAGGCGGTGCACCAATTCAATCTTGACGCTGGCGGGCACCGGCTGCTTTTCGTTTTGAAGGCCGTCGCGCGGGCCGACTTCGAGGATTTGGACGCGGGAGGGGATAGGCATGGGCAATCCTACTATGGGCAAAAGCCTCAGAAGGCGGGGTTAGTAACCGCGGACCAGGTCCACCACACCGGCCACAGGTTCACCTCGCTCCATGGCCTGCATTTTTGCCACGATTTGCGCAATGCTCTCGCTGCGCAGAGTGCGGGCGGAGGTATGGGGTGTGACGGTAATGCGCGGGTGGCTCCAAAAGGCATGGCCTGCGGGCAGCGGCTCGGTGCGAAACACGTCCAGCGTGGCACCTGCCACATGGCCGCTGTCCAGCAGCGCCAGCAAGTCCTCTTCCACCAGGTGGCGGCCACGCGCCACATTGATCAGGTAGGCGCCGCTTTGCAACTGCGACAAGGTGTCGCGGTTCAAGATGTTCTCGGTCTCCGGCGTGAGCGGCAGCAAATTCACCAGCACCCGGGTTTTACTCAGAAACTGCTTGAGCACTTGCGCACCGCTAAAGCATTGCACGCCAGCCATGTGCTTCGCGCTGCGGCTCCAGCCCAGCACCGGAAACTCAAACTGCGCCACTGCCTGCGCCACACGGGCCCCGAGCACGCCCAAACCCAGCACCCCGACCGGAAAA
>CAIWRE010000544.1 GCA_903914985.1 uncultured beta proteobacterium
AGAACATCGAACAGCGCCTGCACTGGGCTGACAACCATCACCACAAGAATGCGCTGCTCGATCACATCCTGACCGAGCGCAGCATGGAGCAAGCCCTGGTGTTCACCAGCACGCAGCGCGATGCCGACTGGCTGGCCGACCGTCTGGCCGAGATGGGCCACGCGGTCGCATCCCTGCACGGCGGCATGCCGCAAGGTCGCCGCAACCGCGTGTTGCAAGGCCTGCGCACGCAGCAGCTCAAGGTGCTGGTCGCCACCGACGTCGCGGCTCGCGGCATCGATGTGCCGAGCATCAGCCACGTCATCAACTACGGCTTGCCGATGAAGGCTGAGGACTACGTGCACCGCATTGGTCGCACCGGCCGTGCCGGCCGCAACGGTCTGGCGATCACGCTGGGCGAGCGCATGGACACCGGCATGATTCGCCGCATCCAGCAGTTCACCACCCAGAGCATCCCGGTGGCCACCATCGTTGGTCTCGAGCCCAAGAGCCCCGAGCCGCGCATGTACGCACCGCGTCCAGGTGGCGACGGCGACAGCCGCCCGGGCGGTTTCGGCAACCGCTCAGGCGCACCGGCCAACAAGCGTTTCGGCAAGCCTTTCGCACCGAGCCGTGACGGTGGCGGCTACCCGCCGCGTCGCGAAGAGGGCTTCGCTCCACGCTCGGCCGGACCGTTTGACCGTGCCCCGGCACGCCGCGCACCCCGAAGGTGGCGCAGCGCCCAGGTCGGACTTCAAGCCTGCGCGTCCACGCAGCGGCGGTTTCAACAACCGCTGATCGAGCAGTGCGGGTCACTGGCAGCCTCGGCTGTCAGACGGCCAGCAACTCGACTTCGAACATCAGCGTGGCGTTGGGCGGAATCACTCCGCCCGCGCCACGCGCGCCATAGCCCAGCTCCGGCGGAATGACCAGCACACGGGTGCCGCCCACGCGCATGCCCTGCACGCCTTCATCCCATCCGCGGATCACGCGGCCGCCAGCCAGCGGAAAATTGAAGGGGTCGCCACGATCCTTGCTGCTGTCGAACTTGGCGCCCTTGGCGCCGTCGTTGTAGAGCCAGCCGGTGTAATGCACGCTCACATGTTGACCAGCCACCGCCACTTCGCCGGTGCCTTCGATCGTGTCTTCGAACTGCAGTCCGGAAGCCGTTGTATTCATGTTTTTATCCAGAAGAAAGTTGAACCCGATGGCAAAATTGCCGGGTTGGATTTTGCCCTCATTGTTCGACACAAAGCCCCAATTTTCAGCTGGGGGCAATGACTGATTTCGAAACTTGCCAACCCCAAAACGGTAGCCATGAGCGGGCCGATTGATCATGTCTTTATTGGCTGACAAATCAAACATTCTTGACGGTAAATATTGGCTCACGCTCATAGCCGGGCTCGGACTTGCTTTTTTCTTTTTGACACGAGTGAGTCTTGGAGTGTCTGTATTCACTTTGGCGCTCGTGGCGGTTTTCCATGTATTGAAGAACCGGACGGCCGATTTGAGTTTTTCATGGCGTGACGGACAGTGGTTCATCATCGCAGCGAGCCTGCCGTTAGCCTATTTTTTCAGAATGCTGGTTTCAGATTTTGATCATCGACTTTTGGATAAGGTGGCTCGACTTGTTTTGATCATCCCGATTTACTGGATCGTCAGATCTTATGGAATTTCATCATCAAAGGTTTTGATCTGTATCGCAGCAAGTGTTCTTGCCGCAGGTTTCGATTCTGTTTTGCAGGTTTCAAACGGAGTTCAAAGAGTCAGTGGAGCCTCGATTCCGAGCCCGATCCCCTTTGGCAACTTCGCACTGCTTTTTGGGGTGCTCAGTGTTTTGCTTTTTTTTCCAAGAAATGATGGTGAGGCCCCCGGGTGGGCAAAGTGGGTTGGTGTAGCCGGCTTTTTCGCCGGCATGTTCACCTCAATCGCTTCGGGTACTCGTGGCGGGTGGGTAGCCATACCTATTTTTGGCTTAATTATTTGGTATTTCTTCAGCTCAAGAAATAAATTTATATC
>CAIWRE010000545.1 GCA_903914985.1 uncultured beta proteobacterium
CGGCCACGCCGGCCACACCTTTGTCAGTGACAACCTCGATGCCTTGTGCGGTTGCGGCAATGTGGGAGATGTGGAGGGCTTGATTGCGGGCAATGCCATCGCACGGCGGTTTGGCGCACAGGGCTTTGGCGATGCGGCGGCGCTGTTGGACGCTGCGCGTGGCGGCAACACCGACGCGCTTGCTTTGGTGGAAGAGCTGTGCCGTGTCATGGGGCGCGCCATTTACAACCTGGTCGTCACCCTCGATCTGCAGCGCGTGAGCATGGGCGGCAGCGTGTTTTGGCACCACCGCGACTATCTCTTGCCCAAAGTTGCGGCCCATGTGCGGGGCAAGTTGACGGCACTCACCGATGGGGTGGAGATCGTGCCGGCAGGACTGGGCAATGCGGTGGGCGACTATGCGGCCTTGGCCTTGGTCATGCGCACCTAGGGAAAGTCCCAGTAGGTCGGCGACTTTAATTAATTAAAATTTAATTAATCTAAGCGGGCGTGGTGCCGGTTTGGATCTCATTGCCTTGCGCGTATTCGCTGCAAGGCCTAACCGATCGGAACTCAATATGTTGAAGCTTTCTCAATTGGCCACTGCAGTGGCATTGGTGGTCGCAGGTACCGCGGCCGTGGCAGGCGAAGTCGAAGTCCTGCACTACTGGACCTCGGGCGGTGAAGCCAAGTCCGTGGCAGAGCTGAAAAAAATCATGCAAGCCAAGGGTCACACCTGGAAAGATTTCGCTGTGGCTGGCGGCGGTGGTGACAACGCCGCGACCGTGCTGAAAAGCCGCGTCGTCTCCGGCAACCCGCCTGCAGCTGCTCAAATCAAAGGCCCGGCCATTCAAGAGTGGGCTGGCGAAGGCGTGTTGGCCAATCTGGATGCCACTGCAAAAGCGGAAAAATGGGACAGCCTGCTGCCCGGCGTTGTGGCCAATGTCATGAAATACAAGGGCAGCTATGTTGCAGCCCCTGTCAATGTGCACCGTGTGAACTGGATGTGGGCCAACGCCGCCGTCCTGAAAAAAGCCGGTGTGAGCGGCGCGCCCAAAACCTGGGACGAGTTCTTTGCTGCTGCCGACAAAGTCAAAAAAGCCGGTTTGATTGCTGTGGCACACGGTGGCCAAAACTGGCAGGACTTCACCACCTTTGAGTCGGTGGTCCTGGGCGTGGGCGGCGCCAAGTTCTACAGCGACGCGCTGGTGAAGCTGGACCAAAAAGCACTGACCAGCGACACTATGAAGAAGTCCCTGGAAACCTTCCGCAAAATCAAGAGCTACACCGATGCTGCAGCCCCTGGTCGCGACTGGAATTTGGCCACTGCCATGGTCATTCAAGAAAAGGCCGCATTCCAGTTCATGGGTGACTGGGCCAAGGGTGAGTTCTCGGCTGCGGGCAAGGTTCCCGGCAAAGACTACCTGTGCGCTGCTGCCCCAGGAACCGCCAACGCCTACACCTTCAACGTGGACTCATTTGCCATGTTCAAGCTGAAAGACTCCGGCGCGCAAAAAGCCCAGGCGGATCTGGCTGCGTCCATCATGGGCGTGGAATTCCAGGAAGTCTTCAACCTGAACAAAGGCTCTATCCCCGTTCGCCTGAACATGGACATGGCCAAGTTTGACGACTGCGCCAAGCTCTCGGCCAAAGACTTTGTGGCAACCGCCAAGTCCGGCGGCCTGGTGCCCTCCGTGGCCCACGGCATGGCGATTGCGCCTGCCGCTGAAGGTGCAATCAAAGACGCCGTGAGCCAGTTCTGGAACGACGACAAGATCTCTGTCGCCGACGGCGTGGCCAACATCGCCAAGGCAGCTGCGACCAAGTAAGTCGCCAAGGCTTGCGGCGCATGCCGCAGGACTGCGCGTCAACCCGCCAGCCTCTGCCGAGGTGGGCGGGTTGGCTTTTTTGCCGGTCCACTCCATCAGGCCATGGTGGAGTTTGTCAACACGGGTTCCCGTATGAAATCTCTCGAAAACACCATTCCCAAACTGGTTATCGCACCGGGCTTTGTCCTGGGCTTTGCCTTTATTTACGGCTTTATGGTGTGGAACGGAATTTTGTCGGTGACGGCCTCCCGCATGCTTCCCAACTACGATGAATTTGTCGGGCTGGAGCAGTACGCCCGTCTGTGGGACATGGACCGCTGGTGGTTGGCCCTGCGCAATCTCGGCGTTTTCAGCGTGCTGTATGTGGGCGGCTCCATGTTGCTCGGCATGGGTTTGGCCATTTTTCTGGACCAGAAAATCCGCTTTGAAGGCCTGCTGCGCACGATTTACCTCTACCCCATGGC
>CAIWRE010000546.1 GCA_903914985.1 uncultured beta proteobacterium
CAAGATGTCGTCGAGCACCTCATAAGCGGGCAAGCTGTCTTGGTCGGTTTGATCGGGGCGCAACTCGGCGCTGGGTGGTCGGGTGATGATGCGCTCAGGAATCGGCTGGTCGCAAGTGCCGTAAGGGTTGTGTTCATTGCGCCAGCGGGCCAGCGCAAACACCCGCGTTTTGAGCAGGTCTTTGATCACCGCAAAGCCGCCTGCCATGTCGCCGTACAACGTGCAGTACCCGGTGGCCATCTCGGATTTGTTGCCGGTGGTCAGCACCATGCTGCCGAACTTGTTGCTCAGCGCCATCAATAAGGTGCCGCGAATCCGGGCTTGGATGTTCTCTTCGGTAGCGTCCTCCGCCTTGCCCGCGAAATCTGCAGCCAAGGAGTTTTTGAAGGCGGCAAACTCCGGTTCAATCGAAATTTCGTCGTAGCGCACGCCGATGCGCTTGGCCATATCGCGCGCATCAATCCAGCTGATATCGGCGGTATAGGGTGAGGGCATCATGACCGCGCGAACCCGGTCGGCGCCCAGCGCGTCGACCGCAATGGCCAGCACCAGGGCGGAATCGATGCCACCCGACAAGCCCAACAAGGCGCCGGGAAAGCGGTTTTTCCCCAAGTAGTCGCGCACACCCAGCACCAGCGCGTCCCACACATCGGCCTCGGCACCGCGCGAAGGCTCAACCGGTGCTGTCCAACGGGCCGATGCGCCTGGAACAGTCAGCGTTGCGGTGAACAGGTCTTCTTTGAAACTTGGCGCACGCCCACCCACGGCACCGTCGCTGTTAAGCGCAAAGGAATGCCCCTCGAACACCAACTCGTCCTGACCACCGACCAAGTGGGCGTAGATGAGCGGCAAGCCCGTGGCGCGCACGCGCTCTGCCATGACGGTTTCACGCTCCTGGCCCTTGCCGGCGTGGAATGGCGATGCATTGATCACTGCGAGCACCTGGGCACCCGCTGCTTTTGCCAAGCGCGCAGACTCTTCGAACCAGGCGTCCTCGCATATCAGCAGACCGACCTTGACGCGTGCGCCCTCGTCTCCGGCTTCAAACACACAGACACCGTTGCCGGGCACAAAGTAGCGCCGTTCGTCAAAAACCTGGTAGTTGGGCAACTCGCGCTTGGCATAAGTGGCAAGTACCTGGCCTTCGCGCAAGACGCTGGCGCAATTAAAGCGTTGCTGCACCGCCACCGATGCGGTGCGCCGGTCGCCTCCTTGGGGGTGGCCGACCACCACGGCCATGTCTTTTAACCCGGCAAGCTGCCGGGTCAGGGCTTTCAGGGCATCATCGCTGGCGCGCATAAAGGCGGGGCGCAAATACAGGTCTTCCGCGGCATAGCCACACAGAGACAATTCCGGCGTCAGCAACAGGCGGGCGCCTTGGGCATGTGCCTGTTCCGCTGCTGCAACGATTTTTTGCACGTTCCCCGCAAAATCTCCGACCGTGAAGTTGAGTTGCGCAACGCAGATTTTGAGAGTCATGAACCGATAACAATGGAAAAAAAGAAGAATTCGACCGCTAGATTTGATTATGTCACCCGGGTACTCCCGTCCATCGGCGATGTCCCCGCTGGTGTCTGGGACGAACTGTTGGCAGCCCACACGGATGCCAGCCCCTTCATGCAGCATGCCTATTTGCTGGCGATGGAGACCAGTGGGAGCGCCAGCCCCGCTACCGGGTGGCTGGCACGCATCATCACCCTGGAATACGAGGGTACGTTGGTGGCGGCCTGCGCGTTGTACGTCAAAGACCACTCCTACGGTGAATATGTGTTCGACTGGGCCTGGGCCAACGCCTACCAACAGCACGGCCTCGCCTATTACCCCAAGGCGGTCGTCGCAGTGCCTTTTACGCCGGTGCCAGGTGCGCGCTTGCTGGCAGTGAGTGACGACGCCCGCACCACTCTGGTGCACGCTCTGGTGCAGTGGAGCCAGGAACAGCAGCTTTCGTCCTTGCACCTCTTGTTTTTGTCTGAGCGCGACCTGCAGGCCTGCGAGGTAGCGGGACTGATGCCGCGCCACACCGTGCAGTTCCACTGGACCAACACTACGCCTGGCTATGCGGACTTTGACGATTTTCTGTCACACCTCGCCCAAGAAAAACGCAAAAAAATCCGCCAGGAGCGACGCAAAGTGGCGGATGCCGGAGTGCAATTTCGCTGGTCGCGTGGCGCCGACATTAGCGACGCCGATTGGGAGTTTTTTTACCAATGCTACGAACGCACCTACCTTGAACACGGTAACGCGCCCTACCTGAGCCGCGATTTCTTCACTCAGATGCAAACTGATATGCCCGAAAACTGGCTGCTGTTTATTGCGCAACGCGATGGACGCCCGATCGCCAGCAGCCTGATTGCCTTGAGCACGCCGGCAGTGGATCCCTCAGCCCAGGCGCAGCCCAAAGTCGCCTACGGCCGGTATTGGGGCGCTTTGGAACGGGTGGACTGCCTGCACTTTGAAGCTTGCTACTACCAACCGCTGGCCTGGTGCATCGCACACGGCTACCACCGCTTTGAAGGCGGTGCCCAGGGCGAGCACAAAATGGCACGCGCGCTGCTGCCCGTCAAGACCAGCAGTGCGCATTGGCTGGCGCACCCCGCGTTTGCCGATGCTGTTTCGCACTTTTTAGAGCGCGAGGGTGCGGGAATTGAGAATTACATGGACGATCTTCAACAGAGATCGCCACTGCGCCCACCCAAGCTTTAGCCGGCGCCGTGCTCTTTTTGGTAGTTGGCAATGCCGTCCATGATTTCCTGGCGGGCCGATTCAGGACCTTCCCAACCCAGAATCTTGACCCATTTGCCAATCTCGAGGTCTTTGTAGTGCTCAAAAAAGTGGGCAATGGTTTTCAGGCGGAAGGGGTTCAGGTCTTCCGGTTTTTGCCATTGGGTGTACAGCGACAAGATCTTGTCCACCGGTACCGCTAAGACCTTGCCGTCTTGGCCGGCTTCGTCTTCCATTTTCAAAATACCAATGGCGCGGCAGGGAACGACCACGCCGGGAATCAAGGGCACGGGCGTGATCACGAGCACGTCCACCGGGTCGCCGTCACCCGAGATGGTTTTGGGCACGTAACCGTAATTAGTCGGGTAATGCATGGCGGTGCTCATGAACCGGTCCACAAAAATCGCGCCGGATTCTTTGTCCACTTCGTACTTCACGGGGTCGGCATTCATCGGGATTTCGATGATCACGTTGAATGCGTTGGGCACGTCTTTGCCTGGGGAAACTTTGTCTAGGGACATGAATAACTCGTCGTAAGGTTAGGGGAAGCGAGACTAGGATTAACCCTCATTTTACTGACTCAGCCCTTGCGCAACGGCCATCCGCTGAGTTTTACGGCTACATTGGGGTGTTGGCCAATCGTTACCCTGCTTATTGTTCGGGGCACTGAGGAAGCAACGTAGCGGGGGCACCGCTGGCGTTGCTCCCTCATTCGAACAACATGCTAGTAGGAGTAATTTATGACTGGTAACGCAGCGCTGATTCTGGCGCTTGGTTGTGGTTTGGTCGCCGTACTTTACGGTGTCTGGGCTCGCAGTTGGATTCTTTCTCAAGACGCGGGCAACGCCCGCATGCAAGAAATTGCAGCCGCCATTCAGACCGGTGCGGGGGCCTATCTGGCGCGCCAATACAAAACCATTTCCATGGTAGGCGTCGTTCTAGCTATCCTGATTTCCGTGGTTCTGGACCCCTTGAGCGCGGTCGGCTTCGTTCTGGGCGCCGTATTGTCAGGTGCATGCGGCTTCATTGGCATGAACGTGTCGGTGCGGGCCAATGTACGCACAGCACAGGCTGCAACCCGTGGCATCGGCCCGGCGTTGGACGTGGCCTTTCGCGGCGGTGCCATCACCGGCATGCTGGTGGTCGGGCTGGGCTTGCTCGGTGTTACCGGTTTCTACTGGTACCTCACCAGCGGCGGCGTGCCGGCCGACGGCAAGGCATTTGCGGGCTTGCTGAACCCCTTGGTGGGTTTTGCCTTCGGTTCGTCGCTGATTTCCATTTTTGCCCGTTTGGGCGGTGGCATTTTCACCAAAGGTGCTGACGTGGGCGCGGACCTGGTGGGCAAGGTCGAAGCCGGTATTCCCGAAGACGACCCGCGCAATCCTGCCGTGATTGCCGACAACGTGGGCGACAACGTGGGCGATTGCGCCGGTATGGCGGCAGACTTGTTCGAAACCTACGCCGTCACGCTGATTGCGACCATGGTGCTGGGTGCCTTGCTGGCAGGCGCGGGCGGCCCGAACGCTGTGCTGTACCCCCTGGTTCTGGGTGGCGTGTCCATCATCGCCTCGATCATCGGCTGTTTTTTTGTCAAAGCCAGCCCAGGAATGACCAATGTGATGCCAGCGCTCTACAAGGGCCTGGCTGTGTCTGGCGTACTTTCGCTGATCGCGTTCTACTTCGTGACGCAGTCGCTTTTCCCGGCCGCGGTCACACTGTCGGATGGATCCATTCTGAGCAGTGATCGCTTGTTCGGTACCTGCGCCATTGGCCTGATCTTGACTGGTGCGCTGGTCTGGATCACCGAGTACTACACCGGCACCCAGTACGCGCCGGTGCAGCATATTGCACAAGCATCCACTACGGGCCATGGCACCAACATCATTGCCGGTTTGGGCGTTTCCATGCGCTCCACCGCCTGGCCTGTGCTTTTTGTCTGCGCTGCGATTTACAGCGCCTACAACCTGGGCGGTTTGTACGGTATTGCCATTGCGGCAACCGCCATGCTGAGCATGGCGGGTATCGTGGTGGCACTCGATGCCTACGGCCCCATCACCGACAACGCCGGTGGTATCGCCGAAATGTCCGAGCTGCCCGCCAGTGTGCGGGACATCACCGACCCCCTGGACGCGGTGGGTAACACCACCAAAGCGGTCACCAAAGGCTATGCCATCGGCTCGGCCGGTCTGGCGGCATTGGTTCTGTTTGCCGACTACACCCACAAGCTCGAAGGTCTGGGCGCGCACGTCAAGTTCGATTTGAGCGACCCCAAAGTCATCATCGGCTTGTTCATCGGCGGCTTGATTCCC
>CAIWRE010000547.1 GCA_903914985.1 uncultured beta proteobacterium
GATCGCCTTGACGGGAGAAGAACAGGCGGCGTTGCTGGAAGCGCAAATGCAAGAGCAGGAGCAGCAAACGCCGGAGTTGGAAGAGGCTTTGCAACGCGCGCAGGCCCAGGCCCAGGCCCAGCGCGACAGCGTGGTACAGGTGCAGCAGGCCCTGGGTGTGCTCGCCGCAGAGCAGCGCAACGTGAGCGAACAAAACCGGCAACTTGCCGCACGGCGGGAGCGGCTGGTGGCGGACCGGGCCGGGTTGGTGGCCACTGACGAGTTGCGTTTGCAGCAGCTGGGCCAGGAGTTTGACCTGGCGCGCGAGTCGGCAGAAGTGGCCCACGCCCAACTCGAAGAATTGCAAGCATTGGTGCCCACACTGGATGAAGCACGCAGCACTCAGCAGCAGCAAGTCAATGCGGAAGCTGCGCGGCAAGCCGATGTGTCGGCGCGCTTGGAGGCGTTGAAAGCCCTGCAAGAGCGCGTCAAAACCGACGGCAAGTTGCAGCCGTGGCTGAGCAAACACGGCATGGACCATTTGCAGGGTCTGTGGAGCCGCATTCAGGTGGAAGCGGGTTGGGAAAACGCGGTAGAAGCGGCACTGCGCGACCGCTTGGGCGCCCTGGAAGTTTCGCGCCTTGAGATGGTGCAAGCCTTTGCGTCGGATGCGCCACCGTCCAAACTGTCGTTTTTCAGCGCCCCGGCTGCGGGTGTAGCGCCTGCCAAAGGCGCGTTGCCCCGTTTGGCCGACCTGGTTCGTGTGAACGATGCCGGCCTGTCCGCCGTATTGCAGTCGTGGCTGGCGGGTTGTTTTACCGCCCCCTCGTTGGAGGCCGCGCTGGCACAGCGCACCCAGCTCGGTGCCGGCGAGACCATTTTTGTGGCGGCCGGTCACGGTGTCAGCGCCCACGGCGTGGGCTTCTATGCCCAGGACGCCGAACAGTCCGGACTGTTGGCGCGGGCCCAGGAAATCCAAAACCTCGAGCGCGATCTGCGCGCCCGAACCTTGATGACCGAAGAGTCGCGCGCCGCTTTGAACCGCGCCGAAAAAGCCTATGCCGACGCCGCCCAGCGGCTGAGCAGTCTGCGCACCCAGGCGCAGGAAGCCCAAGCCCGCAGCCACAAGCTGCAAGTGGAAGTGCTGCGCTTGACCCAGCTCGCCGAGCAAGTGCGCAGCCGCAGTGCGCAGCTTGACGCTGATGCGGCCGAAGTGGATGCCCAGTTGGAAGAGTTGCAGGAACGTGCTCTGCAGGCCGAAGCCCGATTTGAAGAACTCGATATGCAATTGGCGGACAGCCAGGAGCGCCACGCCGAATTGGATGAGCGTGTGATCGCCAGTCAAAACCGCCTGAACCAAAGCCGCGAACAACAGCGGGGGTTGGAGCGTCAGCACCAGGAAGCCCAATTCGCCCAACGCAGTCTGCAAGCGCGCCAGGCGGAGCTCAGCCGCGCGATTGAAACCGCCAGGCAGCAGACGCTGGCTGTGCACGACGAAACCGAGCGTGCCCAGGCGGAGTTGCAGCGCTTGACCGATGCCGCCGCCCAAGCTGGCTTGCAGGCCGCGCTGGCCTTGAAGTCCGAGCGCGAGCAGCAACTCGGCGCCAAGCGTAGCGAATACGACGACCTGACAGCCAAACTGCGCGCGAGCGACGAGCGCCGTCTGCAATTGGAGCGTGAACTCGAGCCTCTGCGCCAACGTATCACCGAATTCCAGTTGAAAGAACAGGCCGCCCGCTTGGGCTTTGAGCAGTACCAGTCGCAGCTTTTTGAAGCCCAGGCCGACATGGACGCCATTGCCAAAAGCCTGGAAGAGGGCGGGGTGCGCCTGTCCGGCATGCAAGCCGAGATCGACCGGCTGCACCGTGAGATTGCAGCACTCGGTGCGGTCAACCTGGCGGCCTTGGACGAGCTCACCGCAGGGCGCGAGCGCAAGGCGTTTTTGGACGCTCAAAGCTTGGACTTGAACGAGGCCATGGCCACGCTGGAAGACGCCATCCGCCGCATTGATGGCGAAACGCGCGAACTGCTTTCCGGCACCTTTAACCAGGTCAACGAGCACTTCGGCCGCATGTTCCCCGAGCTGTTTGGCGGAGGCAATGCGCGCCTGGTCATCACCGGCGACGAGATTTTGGACTCCGGCGTGCAAGTGATTGCCCAGCCGCCCGGCAAGAAAAACCAGACCATCCATTTGCTCTCAGGCGGAGAGAAGGCGCTGACTGCGATTGCGCTGGTGTTTGCGATTTTCCAGCTCAACCCGGCACCGTTCTGTTTGCTCGATGAGGTCGACGCGCCGCTGGACGACGCGAATACCGAGCGTTACGCCAAGCTGGTGACCAGCATGAGCGCAAGCACCCAATTTTTGTTCATCAGCCACAACAAAATTGCCATGGAAATGGCGGAGCAGCTCATCGGCGTGACCATGCAGGAGCAAGGCGTCTCGCGCATCGTGGCGGTCGATATGGAAGCAGCCGTTGGCTTGGTACAGCCGGCATAAATTAAGATCCCACCATGAGCAATTTTCAGTTGGGCTTGTTTGTTTTGGGGGGAGTGGTCCTGCTGGGCCTGTTGGTGCACAGCGCTTGGTCTGCGCGCGTGAACACGCCCAAACAGGCCCAGGAGAGTGCCCCGGCGGTCGCCGCTCCGCAGAATGAGCCGACATTCGAAGAAACCAGTTTTGGGGCTCTGGAATTGCATGTGCATCCGCTGCGGCGCCTGCACATTGATCCGCTGATTGACGCAGTAGCACCCATCAATCTGGATCCGCTGGCTGCCGAGGTGACCGGTGAAGCGGCGCTGGCCGCCATGCCCAGCACGCGGCGCGTGGGCACCAAACCGTTTTCCATTGAGGGCTTCAACTCGGACCTGCAGGACTGGGAGGCACCCGTGGCGGGCGCCCGCTACAGTGTTTTTCAGGCGGGCGTGCAATTGGCCAACCGCAACGGTGCACTCAACGACATCGAATATTCAGAATTTGTTGTCAAGGCCCAGGCCTTTGCCGATGCTGTGGGCGCCACGCCCGAGTTTCCGGAGATGCGCCACGAGGTGGCCCGTGCCCGCGAGCTCGACAACTTTGCCAGTGTCCATGATGCGCAATTGGGGTTAAATCTGCGGGCCAGGCATGCATCCTGGAGCCCCGGCTATGTTCACCAAATGGCCGCGCAGCAAGGATTTGTGCCCGGCCAATTGCCCGGGCGCATGGTCATGCCCGCTGCAGTGGACGGTGCTCCGCCCTTGTTGTCGCTCACCTTTGACAGCCAGGCGGCGCTGGCCGAAGACCCGGCCCAGTCTGCCATTCGTGAGTTGATCCTGCACCTGGATGTGCCCCAGGTGGACCGTGCCGAGCACCCCTTTGCACGTATGTGCCAGGCCGCACAGGCGATGGCGCAGAGTATGGATGGTGTTGTCACCGACGACAACGGTCAGCCGCTGGCGCCTCAGGCGCTTGAAGGCATTGCGCGTGAGCTGCAGCGTTTGTACGACATGCTGGACGAGCGGGACGTTGCCGCCGGCTCGACGCTTGCGCGGCGGCTTTTCTCCTGAGCATTGCCTGGGGCCGCGCCCATGCACACTTCTGACCTTTTTTCCGCGCCATTCCCCCCCGACGCCGACCAGCAGCGCATGGCGCAGCTGTGCGATCTGCTGCAACACCATGCGCACCGGTACTACGTGTTGGACGCGCCCGAGGTGCCCGATGCGGTCTACGATCAGTGGTTCCAGGAGCTGCAGGCATTGGAAGCTGCGCATCCCCAATGGCGCACACCTGATTCCCCTACCCAGCGCGTGGGTGGCAAGCCCTTGGACGGCTTTGCCACTGTGCGCCATGCCGTGCCCATGCTCAGCATCCGCACCGAGACAGATACCGAGTCCAGTGGCGCGCAAGCCTTTGACACGCGGGTGCGCAAAGAGCTGGAGCTCGAGCTTGACGCCGCACCTGTGGAGTACGTCACTGAGCTGAAGTTTGACGGCCTGGCCCTGAACCTGCGCTACGAGGGTGGAATTCTGGTGCAGGCCGCCACGCGGGGCGATGGCGAGTATGGCGAAGACGTCACACAAAACATCCGCACCATCGGCCAAATTCCGCTCAAGCTGCGCACGTCCAACGCCATGCCAGTGCCCGAGATATTGGAAGTGCGGGGCGAGGTCTATATGCGCCGCGACGACTTCGAGGCCTTGAACGA
>CAIWRE010000548.1 GCA_903914985.1 uncultured beta proteobacterium
CGCGGAGTGAATGCGCCCACCGCAGCAACGAAAGCGTCTGCGCGCGGCATAGCATGCAATGCGACCGCTTGCGCCGAAGTGGTGCTGACCACCAGAGGGCATTCGCTCAGAACCGCGTTAGCGTCTTCGACCCGCTTGGCGCGCAGGCCCAGGCTGTGGCAATGGCGCACCAAAGCGTCAGCGGACGCTGCGCTGCGCGACGCCACCCACACTTCGCGCACACCCAATCCCGCTGTAAATGCTTCTGCGTGCGAATGTCCCTGTACCCCGGCACCCACGATCAATAAGGGGCCGTCGGTATGGCGCGCGAGCTTTTGCGCCGCGAGTAACGACACCGCAGCGGTGCGCCGCGCGGTGACGGTGGGGCCGTCCAAAATGCAAAGGCGTTGGCCGCTCGTGGCTTCGATCACCACCACGTCCCCCTGAATGCTGGGCAATTGGCGGCTGGCGTTGTCGGGGATAAAGGTGATGAGCTTGCTGATAGCCAATGTGGCATCGGTGGCGGGCATCACAAAGTAGCTGCCGCCGCCCGCCAGTGGCAGCACCATGCGGGCAGGCACTTTCACACTGGAGTCTTGGAGAAGCGCCTCGATATGGCGCGCCAGGGCGGGGTACGGAAGGGCTTGGGCGGTTTGGGCGGGGGTGAGGTACGGGCTCATGCCGCTACACCCCCAAATTCGTCGCCAGCGCCGCGTCGTGCAGCAGCGCATCGCCGCTGCCGTGCATCACCACCTGGCCTTTTTGCAGCACCAGGGCGGTGTCTGCGCGCTCCAGCACTTTGCGGTAGTCGCGATCCACGATCAGGGTGGCAATGCCGCTGGCGCGGATTTCGCCGATCACGCGCCAGATTTCTGCCACGATCAGCGGAGCCAGGCCTTCGGTCGCTTCGTCCAGCACGATGAGTTCAGGGTGGGTCATCAACGCGCGGCCGATGGAGAGCATTTGCTGTTCACCGCCTGAGAGCTGGGCACCCAGGTTCTTTAAGCGCTCCGCCAGGCGCGGAAATGTCTCCAAGACCCGCTCCAGCGGCCAGTCATTGCGGCCACCACGGCCCATGCGGGCCGCCATTTGCAGGTTTTCCAGCACAGACAGGTTGGGGAACACGCCGCGGCCCTCCGGCACATAGGCCACACCCAAACGGGCCACCGTGTGGGGTTTGCTGTGTGAGGCATCGACGCCAAAAAAGTGAATATCGCCGCTGCGCTGGGGCACATGGCCCAGCAGCGTGCGTATCAGCGTGGATTTGCCCATGCCGTTGCGTCCCAGCAGGCCCACGGTTTGGCCGCGCGCAATCTGCAGGTCCACTCCGTGCAGGATGTGGCTGGAGCCATACCAGGCGTGTACGCCGCGGGCATCGAGTATCAGCTCGGCATCCATCTCAGTGCTCCCCCAAATAGGCCACGCGCACTTCGGCACTGTTGCGCACAAAGTCCGGGCTGCCGGACGCGATCACGCCGCCGTTGACCATTACCGTGATGCAGTCAGCCACACGAAACACCGCATCCATGTCGTGCTCAATCAGCAAAATTCCATGCATGGCTTTGAGCGACTGCAACAGCGCCAGCATGCGCTCGGTTTCTTCGGCGCCCATGCCCGCCAGCGGCTCGTCCAGCAGCAGAACCTGGGGCGCGGTGGCCAGGCACATGGCAATTTCCAGCTGGCGCTTTTGGCCATGCGACAAAAGTCCGGCCTCGCGCCCCAGCACCGCGCTCAATCCGGCACGCTCGGCAGCTTCCAGCGCCGAACTGTTGCTGGCTTTGCATTGGCTGGCGCCTTGCCAAAACATCCAGGGCTTTTGGACTCCGGCTTGGGCCGCCAGACGGCAGTTTTCCAGCACGCTGAAACTGGGGTAAATGGTGTTACGTTGGTAGCTGCGCCCCAGCCCGGCACGGGCACGCCGGGGTTGGGTCCAACCCGTCACATCCTGGCCCAGCAGTTCCACAGTGCCACCCGACGGGGGAATCTCGCCCGACAAAATATTGACCAGCGTGGACTTACCTGCCCCGTTGGTGCCAATCACCGCGTGCACCGTGCCCCGTTCCACGTCAATCGACACATCATTCAAAGCCAGTAGCCCGCCCCAACGGCGGCTGATGTGTTTGCCGCGCAGCAGAATTTCAGTGTCCGCCATGCTTACCTCCTGCATTGCCGGCTTCACCCAGTGCCGCACCGCGCAGGCGCGCGGCAATTTGACCGGGCACACCGACCAGACCGCGCGGCAACAGTGCCACGCTGGCGATGATGGTCAGGCCCAGACCCAAATGCCAATGCTTGGCAAATTCACCAAAAATCGCCTCGGACTTGAAAAATTCCTGCAGCAGCGCAAACGCAAAGGCACCGATCAGCGCGCCGCGCAAATGGCCTAAGCCGCCCAAAATCACGATGATCAAGACCTCGCCCGACATATGCCATGCCATGAGCTCGGGGTTGACGAAGCCGTCTTTCACTGCAAACAAAAAGCCGGCCAATCCTGCCAGGGCACCGGAGATCACAAACGCCGCCAGCTTGTAGGGATAGGTGGAAAAGCCTGTGGCTCGCATGCGCTGTTCGTTGACACGGATACCGGCCAATGCCCGACCGAAGCGGGAGCGCCCTAACAGCGCCAGAAAGGCAAAAGTCATTAACAGGCAGGCCAGGGTAAAGCGGTACAACACCAGCGGTTTTTCCAGATCCAGCCAATCACCCAGCGCCGGCTTCAGCAACAGGTAAATGCCGTCGGTGCCACCGCCCAAGGGGGTGTCGTGCGCCACGTAATAGGCCATTTGCGCAAACGCCAGCGTCACCATGATGAAGTACACGCCCTTTGTGCGCAGTGACAACGCACCCACCGCCAAAGCGTAGCCCCCCGCCAGCAGCATGGACGCAGGCAAGAGCCACAGCACGCTGCCGGCCTGGTCTGGCGGCGACAACAAGACGGTGGCATAGGCGCCTATCCCCAAAAACGCCGCTTGACCGAAGCACACCAAACCGGTGGTGCCCACCAGCAACTCCAGACTGAGGGCAAAAATGGCAAACACCATGATCTTGGTGGCAAGGTCCAGCCCGTACTGGCCGGAGACCGCAGGAAATGCGGCCAATACCAAGAAGACCAGACCGACAAAAATCGCTTTGGAATAGTTCATCGATCAGCCCGCCTTGAACAGTCCATCGGGCTTCCACAGCAGGATCAGCGCCATCAACACATAAACCAGCACGCCGGCCACCGAGGGCAGCATCACCTTGCCAAAGGTGTCCACAAATCCAATCAAAAGCGACGCAAACAGCGCGCCGCGAATCGAACCAATGCCGCCAATCACCACCACCACGAAGCAAATGATCAGGACTGTGCTGCCCATGCCCGGATAAACCGAGGACACCGGCGCGGCCACCATGCCGGCCAGCACTGCAATGGCCACGCCGGCAGCGAACACCACGCGGTACAAAAACTTGATGTCAATGCCCAGGGACTGCACCATTTCGCGGTTGGTACTGCCAGCGCGGATCATCATCCCCAAGCGGGTTCGGGTGAACACAAAATACATACCCAGCGCCAACGCCAGACACACACCGGAGATGAACAACCGGTACACCGGGTAAGTCATCATGTCGCTCAGCGCGATGCTGCCGTTCAAGATGTCGGGGGGCGCCACGCCATGCACGTCGTCGCCCACCAAAAGGCTGCGCACTTCTTCAAACACCAAAATCAGGCCGTAAGTCATCAGCACCTGCTGCAAGTGCTCGCGCTCGTACAAAAAGCTGAAAAACGCCCACTCCAAAAAGTAGCCGAACAGCACCGCCAGCATCACACCCACCAGCAAAGTGGCAAAAAAACCACCCCCAATCGTCGCCCCCACCACCGGCGCCAGGCTGAACGCCAAGTAAGCGCCCACCATGTAAAAACTGCCGTGGGCCAGGTTGATGACGCCCATGATGCCGAAAATGAGCGTCAGACCAGATGCCACCAAAAATAGCAACAGCCCGTACTGCAGCGAGTTCAGGCACTGAATCAAAAAAGTCGTCACATCCATTGGAATTGCAGCGCAGGCTGTATGACACCGGGCACGGCGCTGGGCCGCACCCGATGGGGGTTAGAGCGTCAAAACGGGCTTAGAGCTTGCAGCCGCGCGCGGGGTCTTCCAGCTTGGCGCTGGCAATGCCGACTTTTTTGTTTTCCTTGGCACCCACCTGGCGCAGGTAAAAGTCCTGCACCGGGTTGTGCGCTTTGGACAGGGTGAAAGCGCCGCGCGGGCTGTCGATCGTGACTTTGGCCAGGGCTGCCGAAAACTCCGCAGACTTGCTGGCATCGCCCTTGGTGGCATTCAGGCCGATGGCCAAAATTTGCGCCGCGTCATAGCCTTGCACCGCGTAGACGTCCGGCTGCAGCCTGTAGGTCTTGGCATAGTTCAGGCGGAAGCTGTTGTCGCGCTTGGTGTCCAGGCTGTCGGCATAGTGCAGCGCAGTAAACAGGCCATCGGCATCCGCGCCTTGCGCATCCAGGGTGCCATCGGTCAAAAAGCCCGAGGCGTACAGCGGCACGGTTTTCTTCAAACCTGCTGCCGCGTAGTCCTTGACAAACTTGACTGCGCCGCCACCGGCGAAGAAAGTGAACACCGCATCCGGCTTGGCTGCTGCAATTTCGGTCAACAAGCCCTGAAATTCCACGTTCGGGAAGGGCAGGCTCAGCTCTTTGACCACGGTGCCGCCGCCTTTTTCAAAGCTTTCCTTGAATCCGCGCACGGTTTCATCGCCTGCTGCGTATTTCCATGTGATGGTGACGACTTTCTTGATACCCTTCTTGGCCATCACTTCGCCCATGGCGTAGCCTGGCTGCCAGTTAGAGAACGAGCTGCGGAAGATATTGGGTGCGCACATGGCACCGGTGACTGCGTCAGCGCCGGCATTGGGCACGATCAACAGGGTGCCGCTTTCTTTGGCAGCTTTGGCCATGGCCATGGCCACACCCGAGTGCACGCTTCCGACCAGCACGTCGACCTGGTCGCGCTTGATGAGCTTGTTGACGTTGTCGGTGGCTTTGGACGGATCGGACTCGTCGTCCACCTTGAAGTATTCCACCTCACGGCCGGCAATCTTGCCGCCGAGCTCAGCCACGTGCTGGCGAAAACCGTTCTCAATGGCAGTACCCAGCGACGCATAGGTACCGGTGTAGGGCAGCATCAGGCCAACTTTGAGTTTGCCGGGCGTTTGCGCGGCGGCCATGGATGCGGCCAAGGCGGTCAGTGCCAGGCCCAATGCGCCGCGGCGGGCCAAGGTAGTGAGGGAAGTTTTCATGGGTGGTCTCCTTAGTGGGTGTTCATCAAACTGTTGATGGCTGCAATCACGGCCTGCGGCTGGTCGCGGTGAGGCGAGTGACCGCAAGCTTCTAGTTCCAGCAATCGCGTACCGGGTAAGGCGCGCGCAATGCTGTGAATTTGTTCCAACGTTCCGTATTCGTCGTCCAGCCCTTGCACCGCAAGCAC
>CAIWRE010000549.1 GCA_903914985.1 uncultured beta proteobacterium
ACCAGTTCTACATGGGCTTTTACGATGGCAACCCGGCGCATCTCAACCCCTTGCCGCCTACTGAAACGGGCCAGCGCTACCTCGAGTTACTTGGCGGCGCTCACAAAGCCGTCTCAGCAGCCCAAATCGCCTATGACAAGGGCGACTACCGCTGGGCCGCTGAACTGCTGAACCACGCCGTTTTGGGTGATCCGTCCAGCAAGTCCGCCAAGGCGCTGCTGGCGCAGACTTACGAGCAAATGGGCTACGCCGCCGAGGCCTCTACCTGGCGCAACGCTTACCTCACCGGTGCGCAGGAATTGCGCAACGGTCCGCCGGCCAAAGGCGTGGCCAAAGCCTTGGTCATCGACCTGTTGCTGCAAACACCCACCGAGCGCTTTTTGGAGGCCATGGCCGCCAGCCTGGACGGCCCGGCTGCTGCGGGCAAAGACCTCAAAATCAACCTGATGCTGACCGACCAAAAAGAAAGTTTTCAGCTGTGGCTGGAAAACGCCGTGTTGCACTTCAAGCCAGGCCAGGCCCAGGACGCCAACGCGACGCTGATACTGACCAAGCCGATTTTCGTCAAGATGATCGCAGGCACCGCCGGAGTCAAGGACACGCTTTTGAGCGACGATTTGCAGGTCAAAGGCAGCAAGCTCGATCTGATACGCTTTTTTGGCATGCTGGAAAAGGCCAACGGCCTTTTCCCCATCGTGACGCGCTAGGCGAGCAAGCCCACATTGCCTCCGGCCGCCGTCGTGTTCACGGTGACGGTGCGCTCCGCGCAAAAGCGGTACAGATAGTGCGGGCCCCCGGCTTTCGGCCCGGTGCCGCTCAGGCCTTCGCCTCCAAAAGCCTGCACGCCCACCACCGCACCAATCATGTTGCGGTTGATGTAGACGTTACCAATGTGCGCGGCCTGCGCCAACGCCCAAGCGCGACTGTCGATGCGGGTTTGAATCCCCAGCGTCAGGCCGTAGCCCAGCGCATTGATCTGCGCAATCACGTCGGCCGGGTCGCCACGCCAACGCACGATTTGCAGCACGGGGCCAAAAATTTCAGCGTTCACATCCGCAATGCTTGGAACTTCAAAAGCATGAGGCGCCACCAGGTTCGGCAACAGCGCGCTGGCAGGCGCATCTGCAGCGCCGGGGCCGATCACGAGGCGGTGTTGCGCGTGTAAGCGCGCGATATGACGCTGCACGTTGTCATAAGCCTCGCCGTCGATCACCGGCCCTACATCGGTAGCAAGATTGGCCGGGTCGCCCAAGCGCAGTTCCTGCACTGCGCCGCGCAGCATCTCGATCACGCCCTCGGCAACTTCTTCGTGCACGCACAGTAGCCGCAGCGCAGAGCAGCGCTGGCCCGCTGAGCGAAAGGCACTCACTACCGCCGCATCCACCACCTGTTCGGGCAGCGCGCTGGAGTCCACCACCATGGCGTTGATGCCGCCGGTCTCAGCAATCAAGGGCACGATGGGGCCGTCCTTGGCCGCCAGCGCGCGCTGGATCGTCTTGGCCACGGCGGTCGATCCGGTAAACACCACACCTGCCACGCCGGGGTGGGCCACCAGGGCCGCGCCCACCGTCTCGCCGGGGCCATGCAGCAATTGCAAGGCGTCTGCAGGAACGCCCGCCGCATGCAGCCAGCGCACCGCCTGGGCGGCAATGGCCGGGGTTTGCTCGGCGGGCTTGGCCAGCACCGTGTTGCCCGTGGCCAGCGCGGCGGCCACCTGCCCCATGAAGATGGCCAGCGGAAAGTTCCAGGGGCTGATACACACCCACACACCGCGCGCGGTGAGTGTGAGTGTGTTGGTTTCACCGGTAATGCCAAACGCCTGCGCAGTGCCCGCCACATAAGAGGCACCCTGTACGACGGGCATGGTGATGGTCTGCATGATGCGCTCGGCCTGATCGGCGTAGTAGCGCACAAAGTCAATGGCCTCGCGCACTTCGGCCACGGCGTCGCCCCAGGTCTTGAAGGCCTCTTTCACCAGCACTGCGCACAGAGCGTTCTGCTGCGCCTGCAGGCTGTCTGCGGCAATGCGCAAGATGCGCGCGCGCTCTGCCACCGGCGTGCCGCTCCACGTCGGGTAGCAGGCTTGGGCGGCTTCAAATGCCATCGCTACGCTGTCGATGCTGGCCTCTGATATCGGTTCGATAGGCACCTCTTTAAGCGCGGTCAAGAGAGGGTCGCGCATGGCGCTGACAGTGAAGTCCAGCCCCGCGCTGTTCAAGCGCCCGCCCTGAGGTGCACCCAGCAAATCGGCGGGCAGTGGCAGCGACGGCGTGGCCTCCAGCCACAGAGGCGACACCAGCAGTTGGTCCAAGCCCACCGATTCGTCGGCCAATTGGTGCACAAAGGAAGAGTTGGCGCCGTTTTCCAGCAAGCGACGCACCAGGTAGGCCAGCAGGTCTTTGTGCGCCCCCACCGGTGCATAGACACGGCAGGCCACATTCGGATTTTTGAGCACTTCGCGGTACACGCCCTCGCCCATGCCATGCAGTCGCTGCAATTCAAAGCGCTGGCCGATGCTGCCGGTTTGCGCCGTCGATGCGCGCCCGGCCAACAGCAGAATGGCGGCGATCGTGGCCGCATTGTGGGTGGCAAACTGGGGAAAAATGGCGTCGGGCGCGTCCAGCAAAGCCTTCGCGCAGGCCAGGTAAGACACGTCGGAGTGGTGCTTGTGGGTGAACACCGGGTAGTGCGGCAGGCCCAGCTCCTGGGCCCGTTTGATTTCGGCATCCCAGTACGCGCCTTTGACCAGGCGGCACATCAGGCGCACGCCGTGTTGACGCGCCAGGGCGGTGACGTGTTCAATCAGCTCCAGCGCCCGGGTTTGGTAGGCCTGCAAAGCCAATCCGAGTCCGCGCCATCGGGGATGGTGTTGCGCTACTTGGGTCACCAGCATTTCCAGCACTTGCAGTGACAACTCCAAGCGGTCCACTTCTTCCGCATCGATGGTCAGGTTGATGTTGGCCTGCGCCGCCTGCTCGCACAGTCCCCAGACGCGAGGCACCAACTCGCAGAGCACGCGCTGGCGTTGCGCGTCTTCATAGCGCGGGTGCAGGGCGCTGAGCTTGATGCTGATGCCGTCGTTGTGCTCGGGCCCATCGGCGGCATTGGCATGACTGGCAATGGTGTCAATGGCGTCACTATAGCTTTGCAAATAGCGCAGTGCGTCGGCATCGGTGCGTGCGCCTTCTCCCAACATGTCGTAGGAAAAAGTAAGCCCATTCAGCATATTTTTTCGCGCGCTCCGGGCCTCTTGCAGGGCCTCGTCCATGGTTTGCCCCAGCACAAACTGGCGCCCCAGCAGCTGCACTGCGCGCAGCGTCGCGGCGACCACGGTTTTGGCGCCCAGCTTGCCCATCAGCCCGGGCGCAGCGTCCTGCGGCAAAAAGTGTTTGGACAAAGCAATGGCGGCGCTGGAAATGCGCGAAAGCAGTTGATTGCCACTGTTTGCAAAGT
>CAIWRE010000550.1 GCA_903914985.1 uncultured beta proteobacterium
ACCTGCGGCGTACAGGCCGGCACCCAAGGAAGGCAGAACCTGGCTGGCGCCTTGCTCCAGGGCGCGGGCAATCCGCGCATTCACATTGCTGCGCTGGGCCTGGCTTACCAGCGGGCCCATGGTGGTGGACGGGTCCAGCGGGTCGCCGGGGCAGTACAGAGCGGCGGTGCGCTCGACAAAGCGCTCCACAAAGCGGTCGTGCAGCGAGCGGTGCACCAGCAGGCGCGAGCCCGCGTTGCAGACCTGGCCCGCATTGTCAAAAATGCCGCCAACGGCGCGGTCCACCGCGGCGTCAAAGTCGTAGAGATCGGGCATGAAGATTTGCGGACTTTTGCCACCGGTTTCCAGCGCGATGCGCTTCATATTGCTTTGTCCCGCGTAGCCCAGCAACAGCTTGCCCACGGCGGTGGAACCGGTGAACGTGATTTTTTCCACGTCCATGTGCAGGGCCAGCGCTTTGCCTGCCTCCGCACCCATGCCGTTGACCACATTGAACACGCCAGGGGGTCCCCCCGCATCCACAAACAACTGGGCCAGTCGGTTGCAGGTCAGCGGCGCTTGTTCGGCGGGTTTGAGCACCACGCAGTTGCCCGCCGCCAAAATGGGTGCGAGTTTCCAGACCGCCATCAGCATGGGGTAGTTCCAAGGCGTTATGGCGCCCACCACGCCCAGCGGCTCGTGGGTGATGGTGTGCAGCGCACTGGCGTCGGTGCTGGTCACCGCGCCCTCAGTTTTGTCGATGCACTCGGCAAAGTAGCGGATGGTTTTCAGGATTTCGGGCAGATCGATATTGAACATGTCCGAAATCGGCTTGCCCATGTCCAGGCTTTCGAGCAGGGCCAATTCCGCGCTGTGCGCCTCCACCACGTCGGCCCACTTCAGCAGCACGCGGGCGCGCTCGCGCGGCGCCTGGCGGGCCCAACGGCCATCCACCCAGGCTGCGCGGCACGATGCCACGGCGCGGTCAATGTCTGCTGCTTGACCCTTGGCCATGTGCGCCAGCACGCCGCCAGTAGCGGGGTTGATGCACTCAAAGGTTTCCCCTGCCAATGCCTCCACAGAGTGGCCGTCGATGAACAGGCCCGTGGTGATATGAACCTGGGCAGCGCGGTCCAGCCAGTCCTGGTGAGTAGGGGCGTGAGACATGGTTATTCAGCGACCAGTTCGGTGGGGTAGCCGGGCGCACGCAGTTCCAGGCCGCAGGCGGCTTCGATCATGCGCACCACTTCGGGCGATTGGGCCTGGCTGCCATAAAGGCCGCGCGCGCGGCGGAAAATCTGCTGCGCCATGCTGCCCAGTTCCAGCGGCACGCCGATTTTTTCGGCAATGCCGTTGACCAGGCCCAGATCCTTGCACGCCAGGTCCATGGTGAACTTGACGTTGTAGCTGCCGGAGAGCACCAGCTTGGATTCGGTCTCGTGCACAAAGCTGTTGCCGGAGCTGGCCCGAATCGCGCGGTAGGTGGCGTCGGGGTCCACGCCGTATTTGGCGGGCAGCATCATGGCTTCACCGGCTGCAATCAAGTGGATGAAGGCCAGCATATTGGTCACGACCTTGACCACCGAGGCATTGCCCATCTTGCCCATGTAAATAATCTCGCCGCCCATGGTGGCCAGCACGTCCTGCACCCGGTCAAAAGTGCTTTGTTCGCCACCCACCAGCACCGTGATTTCACCCGAGTTGGCCAAGTGCACGCCGCCGGTAACCGGGCACTCGAGCACGGTAATGCCCTTGGTCGCTGCCACATCGGCCAGGCGCAAGAGGTCCTCCATGTCGGTGGTGCTCATCTCAATCCAGGTGCCGCCGCTTTTCAGGTTTTCAAACACGCCGCCCGGGCCTTCGACCACTTTGCGCGATACGGCGGGTGAGGGCAGCACGGTGATCACCACATCCGCATCGCGGCAGGTACCGGCCACGTCGTCCGACCAGGTGGCGCCACCGGCGAGCAGGCGCTCTGCCAGGTTTTTGTTGAGGTCGTTCACGACGACGGGGTAGCCCGCCTTGACCAGGTTGTTGCACAGGCCTTCGCCCAGTGAACCCAGGCCGATAAAGCCGATACGGAGTTTGGAGTTGCTCATGCTGATTCCTTTGCTTGAAATAAAAAATTAACGGTTGACGTCCACCACCACGCGTCCGCGCGAGGTGCCTGCCATGAAGTCTTTGGACAGCGCGATGACCTCGCCCAAGCCCACCACACGTTCCATGTGTTTCTGCGCCGGGGCGGCAAATTCGCGCGCAAGGCGCTCCCAGGCGGCGATGCGCCGCGCTTTGGGGCACATGACCGAGTCCACACCCAAGAGGCGCACGCCACGCAAGATAAAGGGCATGACCGTGGTGTCCAGGCCAAAGCCTCCCGCCAGTCCGCATGCGGCCACCGCGCCGCCGTAGTCCATTTCACTCAGCAGGCGCGCCAGCACGGTGCCGCCCACCACGTCCACCGCGCCTTGCCAACGCTGGCTGGCCAGGGGCGCCGGTTTTTCTTTCCACTCCGGCCCGCCGATCACGTCTTTCGCACCCAGGCTGAGCAGGTAGTCGCGGTTCTCGTCCGGGCGTTGGCTAAGCGCCGTAACCTCGTAGCCCAAGCCGGCCAACAGGCTGATGGCTACGCTGCCCACGCCGCCGTTGGCGCCGCTGACCACGATCTTGCCGCTCTTTACACCGGCGTCCTCCAGCGCCATCACGCACAACATGGCGGTGAGTCCGGCGGTGCCGATGGCCATGGCGCTGTGCGTGCTCAGGCCGTGTGGCAGGGGCACCAGCCAATCGGCCTTGACGCGCTGCATCTGGCTGTAGCCACCCCAAAAGCGCTCGCCCACACTCCAGCCGGTCAGCACCACTTTGTCGCCTGCTTGGTAGTCGGCGCTGCTGGACTCGACCACGGTGCCTGCAAAGTCGATGCCTGGCACCATGGGAAAGCTGCGGATGATCTTGCCCGTGCCGGTGA
>CAIWRE010000551.1 GCA_903914985.1 uncultured beta proteobacterium
ATGCGCCAAGCCCGAACTTGAATCCAACTGCTTAGGGGTAGTCAGAAGATGATCCAGGTCCGCAATCAGCAGAGCTGCTGTCTTTGGTTTTGACGAAAAGCGACTATGCGAAATGAGGCGCTAGCCCTTTGCCACTTCCAGCACCAGCTTGCCGAAGTTCTCGCCGTTGAACAGCTTGAGCAAGGTGCTCGGGCAGTTTTGCAGGCCGTGGACCACGTCCTCTTTGCTCTTCATGCGGCCGTCTTTCAGGTAGCCTGCCATTTCGGCCACGGCCAGGTGGTAGCGGTCGGCGTAGTCGAACACCACAATGCCTTCCATGCGTGCGCGGTTGACGAGCAGGCTGAGGTAGTTCTTGGGGCCGGCAACGGCGGTGGTGGCGTTGTACTGGCTGATGGCGCCGCAAATCACAATGCGCGCCTTGCGGTTGATGCGGGCCAGCACGGCGTCCAAGATGTCGCCGCCCACGTTGTCGAAGTAAATGTCCACGCCCTGGGGGCAATGCGCTTTCAGGCCTTCGCGCACCGCGCTGGGGCCTGCTTTGTAGTCGATGCAGGCATCAAAGCCCAGCTCTTTGACCACCCAGTCGCACTTGGCTTGGCCACCCGCAATACCTACTACGCGGCAACCGCGAATTTTGGCCATTTGTCCCACGGTCTGACCCACGGCACCGGCTGCACCGGACACCACCACGGTTTCACCGGCCTGGGGTTGGCCTACGTCCATCAGGCCGAAGTAGCCGGTCATGCCGGGCATGCCCAGCACATTGAGCCACTGGGTGAGTGAGCCCACGCCCAAGTCAATTTTGACCAGGCCATTGCGTCGCATGTCGGCGGCTTCCAGGCTCAGGTATTCCTGCACGCCAAACCCGGCGCTCACATAGTCGCCCACGGCAAAATTTTTGTTCTTGGAAGCAATCACACGGCCCACGCCGCCTGCGCGCATGACTTCGCCGATCGCCACGGGCGGGATGTAGCTTTTGCCTTCGTTCATCCAGCCGCGCATGGCCGGATCCAGCGAAATCGCCAGGGTTTGGATCACGACCGCACCTTCACCCGGCTCGGCCACGGCTTCCGTGGTGTGGCTCCAGTTGGCATCGGTGGGCAGGCCCACAGGGCGCGCCGCCAGGCGGATTTGGTGGTTGATGAGGGAGGACAAGGCAGTTTGGGTCATGGTGCGAGGGATGAGAAGAGGGACCGGGTGGAATGGCGCAGAGAGTCTTCGCCTGTCAAGCGCGACATGCTATTCGCAGGGCGGGCCTGTCGCAGTTGCACAGGCGACAAAGGCACGAAAGTGCAGGGGCTTGATGTCGCACAAGGCGGGCGTCAGCGTGGGGCCGACGAGCCAGGCCGATAATCAGTCAAGCAAGTATCACTTTTATGTCATCTTTTACCCCAAGTAACTCATCTTCCACGCCACCCAGCGACAAGCTCGCACCGCACCTGACACCGCGCTTGGAGCTGCCTGCGGCGCTACAAACATCGGGCTTTGCGGTCCTGGGCGCTGCGGATGTGTGTGCACTCAGCGGTCTGGAACTCGTATC
>CAIWRE010000552.1 GCA_903914985.1 uncultured beta proteobacterium
ACCCCTGTGGTGGTGCACGGTGTGCAGCAACTGGTGCACCCGCCGACGCACCTGGAGCGCTGGCCAAGCCAGGACCGCAACTCGCGGCTGGTGATGATCGTGCGCGGACTGGTGCCACAGCGCATACAGGATTCGCTGAACCACTACCTGCAGACCTGTTGAGCACCCGGATTGCCTGAGTTTGGTGCGGTAGCACCCCAACCGTGCAAGCCTATCGTGCGCATTGCGCACCAAAAATAGGCGCCGCGCTGCCACAAAGCCCATAGCGCCTTACTTTTGTTTGCAAGCTTGCCCAAGATTGTGGACAAAATTTTTGGCACGCTGTTTGCGTAACAAAACTCCATGAATGCAAGGTTCACCTCTTCCTCGGCCGCCATTGAACTTGTTGGGTTGACCAAGCGCTATGCGCCGGGCGCCAAGCCGGCAGTGGACAGCATCAATTTGCGCATTGCGAGTGGCAGTTACTGCTGTCTGCTCGGGCCTTCGGGCTGCGGAAAGAGCACGACGCTGCGCATGGTGGCTGGGCACGAAACTGTCACCGAAGGCGATGTGCTGCTCGAGAACCGCAATATCACCGACCTGCCAGCGGCGGCGCGTGGCACGGCGATGATGTTCCAGAGCTTTGCGCTGTTTCCACACCTCAGTGCCTTGGACAACGTGGCCTTCAGTCTCAAGATGAAAGGCATGGCCAAAGACGAGCGATTGGCTCAGGCGCGAAGCCTGCTCGACCGTGTGGCCATGGGGCACTTAGCAGACCGCAAGCCGGCTGAGCTCTCAGGCGGCCAGCAACAGCGCGTAGCGCTGGCGCGGGCATTGATCACTCAGCCCCGTGTGCTCTTGCTCGACGAGCCTTTGTCAGCTTTGGATCCTTTTTTGCGCATTCAGATGCGTGCTGAATTGCGCCGCTGGCAAAAAGAATTGGGTCTGACCTTTATCCATGTGACCCACTCGCAAGAAGAAGCCATGGCACTGGCTGACACCATGGTGGTGATGAATCACGGCGTCATAGAGCAAAGCGGCTCGCCGCATGAGGTCTACAACCGGCCGGTGAATGAGTTTGTCGCCCGCTTCATGGGTGGCCACAACGTGATCGACACCGGCGCTGGAAAAGTGGGCGTGCGTACCGACCACATCGCGGTGGCCCCGGTCGCCGCGGGGCAGGAGGCTGGCCGTGCCGGTCCGCATGCCCAGTGGGCTGTGGTGTCCGACGTGGAATACCAAGGCACTTATGTGCTGCTGGGATTGCAAAGTCCGGGCCTGTCGCACACCGCGCACAGCACGGCGCAATGGTCGGTCATGCTGTCTGAATCCGTATTTGCCGCGCAGCCCCTGAAGGTGGGTGACGTGGTGCGCATGTCCTGGTTGCCCGAGGCGGAACATCCGCTGGCCGACTGAATTGCATTCTTATGCCGCTTGTTTTCCCTGTGTCCCACCCTGTGCTTCGCAAGAAGTTTTTTTCATCTCCAAGGAGTTTTCCCTATGTCGACTGATTCAAAAGACGTTCTCACCACGGCTGCCCCGGTGCAACGCCGGACCTTGCTCAAAGGCACTGCCGGTATTTTGGCTGCGGGAGTGTTCCCAGCCGTACATTCCTCTGAACCCATCGTGCTGCGCTACCTCGGTACAGCGGTGAATCAGGACAAAGAAATCGCCGAAAAATTCAAGGCCGATACCGGCGGCAAAGTGGTGATCCAGTATGTGGCTGTGACCACCGACGACGTGCTCAAGCGCGCCATCACTTCGCCCAACAGTTTTGATCTGTTGGACTCTGAATACTTCCAATTGCGCAACCTGGTGCCTACCGGTAACCTGAAAGGTATCGACACCAAACGCATCAAGAATGCTGACAAAATTACCTCGGTATTCACCACCGGCAAGGTGGCGGGTAAGACGATTGGTGACCAGGGCACTGCGCCCAAAAAGGTGATCTTCTTGGAAGGCGAAAAGTCAAAGACTTTCGCATCCAGCCCCACGCAGTACATGTCGCTCATCCCGACAACTTACAACGCCGACACGCTGGGTATCCGCCCCGACCTGATCAAGCGCCCCATCAGCTCCTGGGCTGAATTGCTGAACCCTGAGTTCAAAGGCAAAGCCTCCATCCTGAACATTCCTTCCATCGGCATCATGGACGCTGCCATGGTGGTCGAAGCCATGGGCATTTACAAGTACCCCGATAAGGGCAACATGACCAAGAAGGAAATTGATCTGACGATCAAGACCCTGATTGAAGCCAAAAAGCAAGGCCAATTCCGCAGCCTGTGGAAAGACTTCAACGAGTCAGTCAACCTGATGGCCTCGGGCGAAGTCGTGATTCAGTCCATGTGGTCGCCTGCCGTGACTGCAGTGCGCACCAAGGGCATCGCGTGCACCTTCCAGCCGCTCAAAGAGGGTTATCGCTCATGGGCATCGGGCTTCGGTATGCCCTCCACATTGACCGGTGCCAAGCTGGACGGCGCGTACGAGTTCATCAACTGGTTCTTGGACGGATGGGCCGGTGCCTACCTGAACCGCCAGGGCTATTACAGCGCCGTGCTTGAAACTGCCAAGTCCAAAATGGAAGCCTACGAGTGGGCTTACTGGATGGAAGGCAAGCCTGCCGCCAAAGACATCAAGAGCCCGCACGGCGACTTGCTCGCCAAGGCAGGTGAGACCCGCGATGGTGGCAGCTATGAGCAGCGCATGGGTGCAGTGGCCTGCTGGAACGCCTTGATGGACGAAAACGTCTACATGGTGCAGAAGTGGAACGAGTTCGTCGCTGCCTAAGCGCCGTACTTTGAACTGAAAACGGAAACAACGGGTGACCTATCGATGAGCCAAGCCATCCCACCGTCACCCGCCGTTGCCGGAATGTCGCCGGGCCGCAGTATTGCGGCCTGGTGGCAGGCTCTGCCTTTGAGCCTGGTGTTTTTGTTGTTTTTTCTGGTGCCTTTGGCACTGGTGCTGATGGTGAGTTTTTGGGACTATAACCAGTACGAGTTGATTCCCGGGTTTACCTTCAAAAGCTATATCGCGGTGTTTGAAGGATGCGGCAGCGGCGACGAGATCTGCACTACCTTCAAGACCTATCTCTCGACCCTGAAGTTCAGCGCTCTGGTGTGGCTTATCACGCTGCTGGTGGGATTCACGGTATCGTATTTTTTGGCTTTCTGTGTGCGCTCCAGCGGCACGCAAACGCTGCTCTTCGTGCTGTGCACGATTCCTTTCTGGACCTCTAACGTCATCCGCATGGTGTCCTGGGTACCCCTGTTGGGCCGCAATGGTCTGGTGAACCAGGCATTGGTCGGTGCCGGATTGGTTCATCAGCCGGTGGAATGGATGCTTTTTTCTGATTTTTCGGTGGTGCTGGCCTTTGTGCATCTGTACACCATGTTCATGATCGTGCCGATTTTCAATTCCATGATGCGCATCGACCGCAGCTTGATTGAGGCCGCAAGTGATGCAGGCGCCAGCGCGATGCAAACGCTGTGGAATGTGATTATTCCGTTGTGCCGCACCGGCATCATCATCGGCTCGATCTTTGTGATCACCATCGTCATGGGCGACTTTGTCACCATCGGTGTCATGGGCGGGCAACAGATCGCCTCGGTCGGCAAAATTATTCAAGTGCAGGCGTCGTATCTTCAGTTTCCGTTGGCGGCGGCCAACGCCATCATTTTGCTGGCCATCGTGTTGATGATCATCTGGGCGCTGACGCGCTTGGTAGACATTCGCAAGGAGTTGTAAATTGATTGCCGAAAAGCGCTCTGCGGGTTACTGGCCTCTGGCCTTGTTTTTTGCGGCCTTCGTTTTGTTTTTGTACGGTCCCATGCTGGTGATCGTGGTGCTGAGTTTTCAGGGCCCTGAAGGCGGACTGACCTTTCCGCTGCGCGGCGTCTCGTTGCATTGGTTTTACAAACTGGCCGAAGGTCTGGGCGTGGTAGACATTGGCGCAGCTTTGCAGCGCTCTCTGGGACTTGGCCTGGTCGTGATGGCAGTCACGGTGGTTTTTTCAGTGCTGGCCGGCCTGGCCTTTCGCAAAAAATTGCGCGGCGGCAACCTGCTGTTCTTTGTGGTGGTGGCCAGCCTGATCATGCCGTCCATCATCGTGTCTCTGGGCATTGGCCTGGAATTCCGATTGTTGGACTCGGCCCTCAAGTTTCTCTTCGGAGCCTGGGGCATGGACGATACCTTGGCCAACTTTGGCACCTCGCTGGGCTTGTACACCTCGGCATTGGGTGCGCACTTGACCTGGACGCTTCCATTTGGTCTGCTGATCATGTTTGCCATCTTCAATCGCTTCAATCCTGCCTATGAAGAGGCCGCGCGCGATCTGGGCGCCACACCCTGGCAAGGCTTTGCCCACGTCGTGCTGCCCTTGATCGCGCCGTCGGTCGTGGGCATTGGCATGTTCGGCTTCACCTTGAGCTGGGATGAAATTGCCCGTACCTCCCAAGCCATCGGCGACGTCAATACCTTGCCGCTGGAACTGCAAGGCCTGACCAGCACGGTCACCACCCCGTCCATTTATGCCTTGGGCACGGTGACCATGGTGGTCTCATTTCTCGTGATGGGCTTGACCGTCGGCCTGGCACGCATGCTCGAGAAGCGCAAAAAGGCGGCGCCATGATCGCCTGGGTTCCAAGACATGTCTGAAACTGCTGGATGGACGGAGGAGGGCATTTACCAGCGCATGGTGCAAACCATCCGCGACCACCAGCTTCAACCGGGCACTAAGTTGGGCGAGGACCGGCTGGCCTCTGCCTTTGGCGTGTCGCGCACCCGCATACGGCCTGTGTTGGCGCGTCTTGCGGGTGAGCAGGTGGTCACCCTCACGCCCAATCGGGGTGCCACCGTGGCGCGGCCCACGGAGCAGGAAGCGCGCGAGGTGTTTCAAGTGCGCACACTGATTGAGCCCACGCTGGTCGCCGCCTTTATGGAGCGAGCGACCGACGCCGAATTCCACACGCTGGGCCAGTGCATTGCCCAAGAGGAGTCCGCCCGCATGCGGGGTGACCGGCACCTGGCCATTCGATTGGCGGGAGAGTTTCACCTGCGCATCGCCGCCTTTGCGCAGCACGACACGCTGGGGCGCATCATGGGTGAGCTGGTGTCGCGCACCTCGCTGATATTGATGGCCTATGGGCAGCCTGCTGCGCTGGCTGTGGCAGCCGCCACCAGTGCCTGCGGGTGTCATGACCACCGCGCCTTGCTTGATGCCATGCGCCTCGGTGACCGCTCCCTGGCCGAGCTGCTGATGCAGGCGCACTTGCGCAGTTTGGCCGCTGAGTTGCGTTTTGCACCCGCGCGCGTGCAGGCGCCCGACCTGCAGGCTTTGTTTCGATCCAGCGATGCCACGTCTGCTGCTCATTAATCCCAATACCTCGGAGTCGGTCAGTGCATTGCTGCTGCGCCATGCACAGCAGGCGCTGGGCATTCAGGCGGAAGTCGAAGTGGTGACGGCCCGCTTTGGGGCGCCCTACATCGCGTGTGAGGCCAGCTTTGCTGTGGCGGGCCATGCGGTGCTGGATGCCTGGGCTTTTGCCTGTGCCGATACGCAGGCGCAGGCCAAGCCGCCGTTCGACGCAGTGCTGATCGCTTGCTTTGGTGACCCGGGCCTGCTGGCGCTGCGGCAGATCTGCCCTGTACCGGTGACGGGCTTGGCGGAGGCGGCGTTCTTGACTGCTGCACGCCAAGGGCGATTTGCCGTGGTGACCGGTGGAGCAGCCTGGGAGCCCATGCTGGCGCGCTTGGCGCACAGCTTAGGGTATGGTGAAACTTTGGCTGCTATCCATACCGTGGCCGCCAGCGGTGCGGAGTTGGCACGCGACCCTCTGGCTGCCCACGTCCTTTTAGGTGCAGCCTGCCAAGCCGTTGCACTTAGCAGCGGCGCACACTCGGTGATTTTGGGTGGTGCAGGATTGGCCGGCATGGCCGAGGCGGTGCGAGCCCATGTGCCAGTGCCGGTGATTGACAGCGTGGCGGCGGGTGTTCAGCACGCATTCAGTCTGTGTGGGACTTCTGTGCAGTCTCAAGCAACATCACCCCTGTGGACGGGCGTGTCCCCTGAACTGGCTGCCCTAGGCGCTTAAGCGCAGCCAATGGCGTGGCCGTCGCTGCGCGGGTCATGGGCACCCCGCATTCCGTCGCTGTCGATCACGATAGCGCCCGGATGGCCCATCAGCGGGCTGTGCGCCGCCACAGTGCTGATGCTGTGACCGCGCACTTCGAGCTGCTGGCGCACCACCAGCGGCACGTCGCCTTCGAGCTTGAGTGAGTCACGCGCATCGGAGAAAGTTTTTCCGAGTAAAAACCGCGGTTGGGCCAAGGCCTCAAGCGGGTCCATGCCGTAGTCAATCAGGCGGGTCAGTACTGCCGCCAGCGTCTGCGGTTGGCCGTCGGCGCCTTGGGTGCCGTAGACCATGCGGGTGCGTCCGTTTTGTTGGTAGATGCCCGGGTTGAGTGTGTGGAACGGCCGCTTGCCTGGCGCCAGGCAGTTGGGGTGCTGGGGGTTCAGCGAAAACGAGGCCCCCCGGTTGTGCCAAACCAATCCTGTGTCGCCGACCATTACGCCGCTGCCCCAGTCATAGTAGACCGTGGCCAGCAGCGACACCGCGTTGCCCGCCGCATCCACCGCGCCCACATACACCGTGTCACCGGTCTGGAAGGGTTGCGGCCAGGGCAGGGCGTGTGGCATGTGGATGCGTGATGCCAGGCTGTCCAGGTGGCTGCTGGATAGCAAGCGCGCGACGGGTACATCCGCAAAGTCAGGATCGGCCAGGTAGCTGTTGCGGTCCATAAACGCTTGCTTGGTGGCCTCGACGAGCAGGTGGTAATGGTCGGCCCCGCCTTGGGGAATGCCAGACATGTCAAACCGCTCCAGCACCCCCATGATTTGCAGGGTCGTGAGGCCTTGTGTGGGCGGCGGATGCGCCAGCAGGCGACCACCCCGGTAGTCCACAGCCAGCGGAGTTTCCACCTTGGCGTGGGTGCGCCCTAAGTCGGTCACTGTCAATGGTGAGCCCGCGGCTGTCAAACCACTCGCAATGCGCTTTGCCAGTTGCCCTTCGTAGAGGTCGCGTGCGCCCCGCTCGGCCAGTGTTTCCAGTGTGCGTACCAGCTGCGGTTGTTTGCGAATACTGCCCAAGGGCGGAACCTTCCCCTGCTCAGAAAATGCGTTGAAGATGTCGGGCATGTGCGCGCGTTCGCCGGACCGAAAGTTGAGCCAAAAGCGCTCCGAAGCAGTGATTTCAAACCCGTCGCGCGCCAGTGCAATCGAAGGCGCAAGTAATTCGCCCCAGCTGCGCCGGCCGCCCCAGTCGTTAAGGCTGATCTCAAAGGCCTGTCCTAAGGCATCGGCCGCACCGGCAGTGGTTAAGGCCGAGCGAGGTCCCCGCGTGGGAATCGTGTCCTGGTAGCCATCCAGCGTGGCCGCAGCCTGCCCAATGCCTGAAATACTTTGCACGGTGCCCTGTGCGTTGGCCACCAACATGAGGACGTCGCCGCCCCAGCCGCAAAAGTGGGGATAGGTCACGCTTAGCGTTGCGACGGTGGCAATCGCTGCTTCGATGGCGTTGCCGCCTGCCTGCAGCACGTCGACGCCGGTTTGGGTTGCCAGCGCATGCGGGCTGGTCACCATGCCTGTGCGGGAGTACGCGCTCCTGGCGCTCATGGGTTCACCGAGTGCATGTGCTGGCAAATCTGTCCCGGCGTGGTGAACCAGACATCGCCCCTGTCCCGCGCGCGCACCAAATGCTCTAAGGCTTTGCGCAAATGCAAAAGGCGGTGGGGTTGGCCCACGATGTAAGGGTGCAGCGCAATGCCCATGACCAGAGGCTGAGCTGCGGCTTGCCGGCGCATTTCGTCGAAGTGGTCGGTAATAAGCTCGCCAAATGCGCGCCCGTCCATCAGGCGGCCCATCACCATGGGAATGTCGTTGACCTCTTGCGGATAAGGTATCGCCCACAGCGGCTGGCCTGAACGGGTGCGCATGCGGGTGGGTTGGTCGTCATGGCACCAGTTCAGGGTGTAGCTGTAGCCCGTCTCTGCCAACAAATCAGGGGTCACCAGGCTTTCTGAAATCCAGGGCGACAGCCACCCGGCGGGCGACATACCGCTGCGCTCCAGTATGCGCTGGCGGCAACCGGCCAAGAGGGTGCGTTCGTCCGTTTCGCTCAGGTCGGATTGGCGCATCGCATTGCTGTGGCCATGGCCGATCAGTTCGTCACCGCGGGCCACCAGTGCTTGCACCAGTTCGGGGCAGTGGTCGTACAAAGCGGTGTTGATGAGCGCGCCTGTGGGCAAGGCCAGGTGGTCAAAAAGATCCAGGCAGCGCCATGCGCCCACCCGGTTGCCGTACTCGCGCCAGGCGTAGTTCAGCACGTCGGGCTGGGGTGAGGCGGGCCCGAGGTTGGCGCCCAAGCCGCTGCCAAACGCAAAATGCTCCACGTTAAAGCCCAGGTACACGGCCAGGCGTGCGCCATTGGGCCAGCAATAGTCGGGCCGCTGCACGATGGCTTGGTAGTCAAAACGGCCGCTGGTGGCCAGGGGCGACATGGGGTCGGCGGCTGTCATGCGGGTGCTCCGTTGACCGCAGGCCAGGGCGCAGCCAAGCCTGCGCGCACCAGCATCCACTCGGCACTGTCATTCCAGACGTCCATTTGCACGATCAGGCCGTCGCGCACCACATAACGATCTACATAGCGGTTGCCCTCGAACGGCGTGCCGTCGGGCCAGGCGCCATAAAGCGTGCCGATGTTGTAGACGGTGGCCTCCTGGTCGGTGGCACCTTGGACCACGTCGGTCTGCTCAAACCGCTTTTTGACCCAGGCGTAGCGCGTGGCGTTGAAGGCGCTGCACTCGGTTGGGTCTTGCATTTCCCGCCCGCCGGTGAACCGGATGCGCAGGGCAGGCGACACAAAGGCGCGTGCGGCCACCGGGTCGGGGATCATGATGGTTCGCAGAAAGGTCTCTACCAGTTCCAGGGGGGCAAGCGCAGAGGTAAGTGGCATGGTGAATTCCGTTCGCGGCATGGTTGGGTCGTGGCAGTGGTTTGCCGCGGTGACTCCAGGATTGCAACTTCTGCGCCAAGAAAATCGCGAATTTGCCGCCTAAAAATGGATATTTTGAGCTTTTTCACATAAATCATGACGCATAAGGCCATCGCTTACCATAATGCGCCATGGCATGAAGCCCAATAATGGTGCGCCATCTCCATCTTTTTCAAGGTTTGTACTGTATGCGTCGACTGTGGCTCATGATGCTCTTGTGGACCGGCAGCGTGTTGGCTGCAGAGCAGACGCAGGTGCTGTTGTGGCCCACTATCCCGTTTATTCGCGGACAGGACTTGTGCCAATACCAGGATGCCTATGGGCGCAGCAAGGCCGAAAACGCCCAGGCAATGACCCAGAACATGATCAGCCTGTTGCGTGAAGGTGCCAGCGCGGGCAGCGCATTTGCCATGGTTGCGGCGATGGACGAGGTCACCAACAAAAACCGGGCAGCAGCCAGTGCAGGCTTGGGCATGGACGTGATACTGGAAGGCAGCTTGAAGGCGTCTTTGGATGCCATTTACCGCGACATCAACCCGCCGCAGAAAAAAGTGGCGTTTTTTAACCCCGCGCCGCTGATTCAGGTGGTGCGTGAGCTGCACGATCAAAAACGCCAGGGTTATTTGGATCAGCGCTATCTCGCTGGACTCAGTGGCGTCATTTGGGGGATCTATTCATTCAGCCCCAATTGCCGGGGTGATGTCACCGTGACGCTGCACATTGAGACCAAATCAGGAACAACCTACAACTTCCAAGGGCAGGGCGCGCCAGAATTGGTCATGCAGGGCATTGCCGGCCAGGTGTTTGAGTTTTTTCAAAAAACCCAATTCCCGTCTAAAGTGAAATATGGCAATGGATTCGTGGAATTGTTGGGCGCGCCAGGCACGCCCATCAGCCATGCAACCTCACCCGAAAATGCCGAAAAATCCTGCGCAAAAATGCAGGGGCGCTTACCGACGGCCGAAGAGTATGTGTTCTTGTCCAGTCTAGGAGACTGGAGCGGCGGCGTGACCTTGCGCCATGAATTCTGGGCGATGGCCGAAGGCATGGTAATGGCGCCCGACTTGCCGAACCCGAGCCCTGTGCGCAAGTCCGAAGAGATTCGGGTCAACGAATACCACTTCTACTGCGTAC
>CAIWRE010000553.1 GCA_903914985.1 uncultured beta proteobacterium
AGGCTGTGCAGAACACCGACCTTGATGGTGTCACCTGCGTGGGCGGGCAGAGCCGACAAACCGGCCAAAGCGACGGCAGCGCTAAGTGCCTTGAGCGTAAAACGACGTTGCATGAAAAATCCTCCAGTGGTTGATACATCTCGTTTCACATTGCGCCACTTGCGGGGCTTTTGTAAAACTTGGGTTCACTGTAGGCAGGACAGATCGTCCTGAAAATACGCCGACTGGCGTACGGTGTGGCTTAGGCAGAACGCTCTGAACGTCGATTAAGCGCCTTCGCTTGCGCCCGCTGCGACGGTGGTGCGCTGGTACATCTCTACGATGTGCTGACCTGCGGTAATGGGCGCATAACGCGCGGGGTGCGTGGCATCCACACAACCAGGCAGTGCGCTCACCATCGCGTGGTAATCGATATCGAAAAAATACGCGGCTGAATAACGGTGGCGCTGGCTGGGCTGCGGTAGCACCCGGTGCAGCGCGGAGCGCCAGCGGTCGTTGCTCCAGCGCGCCATCAAGTCGCCCATGTTGACCACGAAGCTGTCCTGCACAAAGGGCACATCGATCCACTGCCCCTCGTACTGCACTTGCAGGCCGCCTACCGCATCTTGCGCCAGCAGTGTCACGCTGCCCCAGTCGGTATGGGCACCGGAACCGACCTGACCCTCGAGCAGGCCATGTTCGGTGGGCGGGTAATGCAGCAACCGCAAGACCGGCATGGGATCGGTCAGGTAGCTTTCAAAAAAATCGGGTGCCAGCGCGAGAGACTCTGCGAGCAAACTCAGAATTTGCTGACCGAGTTGCGAGAGCGCGTCGGCATAAGCTTGGGTGGCTGCCTGAAAGCCCGGCACCAGCGCTTCGTCGGGCCATTGATTGGGGCCCTGGTTGGGCACCTGCGCGAGCACCAAGGGGTCATCAGCACCCCGGTCAACACCCAGGTAAAAGCTTTCTTTCAGGTCGGCAGGCATACCGGCATCCAAGCTCTGCCAGCCCACCGGGTCAAAGCCCCGGCGCACCGTGGATCGGTCGATATGCCACTGCAACTTGGTCTCGTGCGGCAAGTCAAAAAACGCTTTGGATTGGGCAAACAGCGCCTCACGCAGCGCCACAGCGACACCGTGGCCGGTGACGTAGAAAAAACCGTATTGCCGACCCGCTGCATCCAAGGCCTGGGCGGTTCGGGCTCTGGCCTGGCGGTCGCCACCAAGCGCCGCCGCCACATCGATGACGGGCAAAGATGCTATAGCAGCGCTCATGGGCGGCCCCGCTTTTGCTCACGCAACATAAACAGGTAAAGGCCTTCCACCTTGTCGCGCGCCCAGGGCGTTTTGCGCAAAAATTTGAGGCTGGACGACACGCTGGGGTCCACCGCAAAACATCGAATCGCAATGCGCTGCGCCAGCCCTTCCCAACCGTAGTAATCAGCCAAGGCGGTCACCATGGCTTCCAGCGTCACACCGTGCAGGGGGTTGCGCGGCTGGGCTGGAGGTGTGATGACTGGGGCTGCGTCGGTGCTCATGGGTCCATTTTGACCCACGATGCCTGGCGCTGCACTGACGCTAAGGCTGCAGTTGGGCGATGCGGGCCGTGGCCTTGCCGGCGGCAGCGGTGCGGGTTTCCACCCCGAGTTTGACGAACACGCGCTCTAAGTGCTTTTTCACCGTCATAGGGCTGCTGCCCAAAATATCACCCACATCCTTGTTCGTCTTGCCCTTGACCACCCAGTGCAGCACCTCGGCTTCGCGCAGGGTCAAGGTAAAAGCGTCGCGCATGGCCTGGATCACCGCCTGGTCCGAGACCTCGCGCATCACGATCAGCCAGTCGTCGCCCGCCCACTCCTCGGCATCGGGCTGCGGGGGGGATTCGTTGTCTCCGGTTTGCTGGTGCAAGCGCAGCGTCAATCGCGCGCCATCGCCCTGGGACAAGACCAGAGGCCGGGGGGCATAGCCGCGGTGCAGGCAACGCAGGCATTCCAGCAGCCAGGCCTGGACTTCAGGCGCGGTGCGGCTGGCATAGGGCGGGTGGTTGGGGCAATAGCGTTGCAGCAGCTCGCGTGACAAGGGCGTTTGCCACATCAACTTGCCATCGTGAGGGCGCACGGTGAGCGTGGCGTAACCAAACGCATCCAGC
>CAIWRE010000554.1 GCA_903914985.1 uncultured beta proteobacterium
CATCAAATGGATGGTGTTGCCCTTGGGCGAAACGCCGAGTTTCTTGTCGCCGATCCAGGTGAGCGGGCGCAGGTAGCAGCTCTCGAGTTTGTTGTCGCGCACCACGGCTTTTTGCGCTTCCATCACCTGTTCTTTGGTGAACGGGATGTTCATGCGGAGAATCTTGGCGCTGTTGAACAGGCGCTCGGTATGTTCTTCCAAACGGAAGATGGCCGTGCCTTTAGAGGTGTTGTAGGCCCGCACGCCTTCAAACGCGCCGCAGCCATAGTGCAGCGTGTGGCTCAGGACGTGGATCTTGGCATCACGCCAATCGACCATGTGGCCGTCCATCCAGATTTTTCCGTCGCGGTCAGACATGGATGGGGGCATGGCGGTCATTGCAGTAATCCTTTTGGAAGATGGGGCTGAAAAGCTAAGCGTTTGATTTTACTGGTCGGCGTCACTGACTTCTGCGTCCGGACGGCGCAAAGTCCAATTGTTGAGCCGCCCACCCACAAATTCACAGTCCACACTGGACAGCGACTCGTCGGCCCAACGAAACAGCTCAGGCTCCGCGCCCGCCTCCGTGCAGGCTTGACCCAATGCGCCGGTCATGGAAATGACGCGGAGCAAGGGCATCCCCTTGCTGAGCTTGGCGTGGAGCATCACTGCGCTGTCCACGTGGCCGACCGGGCGCTGGGCTGCGCGCTGCATGACCTTCATGAAACGCGTCAGATACACCAGCGCGAACATCACCAAGGCGCCCAATGCAGCGGCCAGGCCGAGTCCACCGAAATGTTGATAGGCCCAAGTCAGCGAGAGCACTACGCTCAAAATCAGCAAAGCGCGTTGCAGAGGGCGGGAAAGTCGGTAGGTCATACCCGCGATTTTCGCCGCAGTCGTGCGCGCTACAAAGCGCAGCGCTATTTCCTTGGTTTACCCTTTATGCGCCGCTACAGTGGCGGCTTGTGCCACTTGCCGCCGAACCCCACCATGACCCACACCGACCAACGTGTTTTCATCACTGCTGCTGCCTCCGGCATCGGTTTGGCCATGGCTGACGCCTTTATGGCAGCGGGGGCCCAAGTATTTATTTGTGACGTCAATGCAGCGGCCCTGCAAGCCACGCTCGCTTCCCGCCCCTCGCTGGCGGGACGGGTGTGTGACGTGAGCGATGAAGCGCAGGTGGCCGAATTCTTTGCCGCTGGCATGGCGCACCTTGGTGGTTTGGATGTGCTCATCAGCAATGCGGGCGTGGCAGGGCCCACTGCCAACGTGGAGGACATCAGCCTGGCCGATTGGCGCCAATGCATGTCGGTGAATTTGGACTCTGCGTTTTTGTGCGCTCGGCTGGCAGCACCCATTTTGCGGGCCCAGGGCAGCGGCTCCATCATCAATATGTCGTCCACGGCGGGTCTCTTCGGCTTTCCACGGCGTGCGCCCTATGCATCGGCCAAATGGGCGATCCGGGGTCTGACCCGTACTTTGGCGCAAGAGCTGGGCCCGGCAGGTGTGCGGGTGAACTGCATTTGCCCGGGCTCGGTGGCCGGGGAGCGCATAGACCGCGTGATTGCCGCCGAAGCGCTCAAAACCGGGCGTAGCGAAGCCGAGGTGCACCAGGAGATGGTGCAAGCCGCTTCGCTCAAGACCCTGATTGATCCCCAGGATATCGCCAGCCTGGCACTGTTTCTCACCTCCAGTGCGGGGGCGCGTATCTCGGGCCAGGAGCTGGCAGTCGACGGTCACACCGAAACC
>CAIWRE010000555.1 GCA_903914985.1 uncultured beta proteobacterium
ACACCGGTGCTGTCGATGTTGTGCGTCATGGTCAGCGTGCACAAATAAGCCGGCTGGTGTTCGCGCTCGCGGAACTTCAGATGCGCAGCTTTGCCATGGAAGTCCGCCGCCTTGACTTTGGGGCGGGCCAGATCGCATTCCATGAGGTTGTACTCGGTCAGCAAGTCGCCGTTTTGCAGGCGAAGGCTCTTCTCCATGCGGCGGCTGTTGGCGTAGGTTTCCACGCCCACAGGCGTCACACCCTGCGCATACAGCGCGTCCCACAAGGCCAGGCCGTCTTCGTATTTGAAATGCAGCTCCCAGCCCTGCTCACCCACATAGGAAATGCGGAAGGCCAGTACCGGCACACCGGCAATCTTCAGGTTACGGAAGGCTGTGAAAGGAAAGTTCTCGTGCGTCCAGGCCTCTGGCTCGTCGGCAATTTTTTGGATAGTGGCGCGGGCGTTCGGCCCCCACACGCCCAGGCAGCCGTAGGCAGTGGTGGTGTCGGTGACCTTGACGTTGGCGCCCCGGTCCTGCGCCATGCGCTGAATCCACACCAGGTCGCGGTGGCCCGCGTCGGCACCGTCAATCACGCGGTAGTGGTCTTGTGCCAGGCGCAGCACAGTCAGGTCGGCGCGCACGCCGCCTTTGGCGTCCAAGAAATGGGTGTAGACACCCTTGCCCACCGGCGTATCGCCACCCACTTTGGCCACGCAGATGTATTCCAGCAAATCCGCCGCGTCCGGGCCTTCCACGTCAATCTCCGCGAAGTGCGAGACATTGATCATGCCCACGTCCTCCGTCATCTTGAGGTGTTCGGCGTTGGACACGCGCCAGAAATGGCGGTTGTCCCACTCGTTGGCGCGCACCGGTACTTTGTCGCCATAGACCTGCAACAGGTGCTCATTGCTGGCGTAGCCGTGGGCGCGCTCCCAACCGGAGAGTTCCATGAAGTAGGCACCCAGCGCTTTTTCACGCTCGTAAAACGGGCTCTTGAAGATGCCGCGCCCGGCGCTGTAGGGCTCGCGGTTGTGCACCGGCGGGTTGTAGATCTTGAACGCGCCTTCGTAGCAGCGGTCGTGAATGTACTGCTCGTCCTGCTGGTAGGGGTAGATACGGGCCACATCGATGCGCGCATGGTCGATATGCGTGTAGCCGTCGGTCATCCAGTCGGCCACGATTTTTCCGACGCCTGGGCCGTCCTTCACCCACACCGCCTCGGCGTACCACAGGCCGCGCACTTTGGACGATTCGCCGATAGAAGGATTGCCGTCGGTGGTCACCTGCAAGAGGCCGTTGAACGAATACTTGTCGTCGTAGCCCAGCTCGGCCAGGATGGGGGTGAGTTCAATCGCGCGCTCCAGCGGCGCCATGATTTGGTCCAGCTCCAGGTCGCGTTGCGAGGGCGAGAGGCGCGCCTGCTCTTTTTCAAGCAAGTCGCGCGGATGGCACATGCGGGGGTTTTTCTCTTCGTAATAGCCCCACTCGATCTGGCCACCCTCGGGGGTTTTGGGGTCCCCGGTGTCGCG
>CAIWRE010000556.1 GCA_903914985.1 uncultured beta proteobacterium
CCACAAGTTAACTTCGAACACGCAGCGCGCCAGTCCTATATCGGTCTGGGCATGGGGCTGATCGCTGCCGCCGAAGAAGGTGTGGACTGCACGCCCATGGAAGGCTTTGACCCCGTCGCGTTAGACGGCATCCTGGGCCTCAAGGCCCACGGTCTTCGCAGCGTGGCCATCATGCCCTTGGGCTACCGCGAAGCCGACAAGGACTGGCTGGTCAATCTGCCCAAGGTTCGCCGCCCCGTCTCGGAGTTCGTGACCGAAGTCAAGTAAAGCTCCCCTGGCACAGCCAGAGCGACTGGCTTGTCACCCAAGCGGCAGTGCAAAGCGGCCGCTTGGGCCGGGCAAATTACACTGGTGCACACCAACACCAGGAGTATTTGCACCATGATCACACTTTGCGGCTTCCCCATCTCGAACTACTACAACATCGTCAAGCATGCCTTGCTTGAAAAAGAGATCGCGTTTACCGAAGAACATGTGATGACCGGCAGCAAAGAAGAAGCGGTGCTGTCCGCCTCTCCGCTGGCCAAGATTCCTTTCATCCGCACGCCGCACGGCGGGCTGTGTGAATCTGCCGTCATATTGGATTACATCGAAGCCCAGTATCCCGCACATCCGCTGATGCCGCAGGACGCATTTGCTGCGGCCAAAGTCCGTGAGTTGATGACCTTCATCAATATGCACCTCGAACTCGTGGCGCGCGAGTTGTACGCCCAGGTCTTTTTTGGCGGTACGGTGAGCGACGAAACCAAAGCCGCAGTGCGCAAGAAGCTGGACAAAAACATTGCCGCATTCAAGCGCCTGGTGAAGTTCTCGCCTTTTATTGCAGGCGACACGTTTACCTTGGCGGACTGTGTGGCCTTTAGCAACCTGCCGCTGGTTGGCATGGCCACCCGCGCAATCTATGGCGAAGACCTGCTGCTCAGCGCTGGCGTGGACTACAAGGCTTACACCAAGCTCGTGGGTGAACGCGCCAGCTCCCAAAAAGTGAACGCGGACCGAAAAGCGGCTGTCGCCAAACCGGCCTGAGCACACCAAACATGTCCGCTCCAACGGGGAGCAACGCAAGCGCCGATGGCCAAGAGACCCTCCATGAGGTCATCGTGGTCGGTGCTGGTTTTGCGGGCATTGGCGCCGCCATCCGCCTGCGCCAAGCCGGGGTGGAATGTGTCGTTCTGGAAAAAAGCCAGGAGCTGGGTGGTGTCTGGCGCGACAACAGCTACCCCGACTGCGGCTGCGACGTTCCATCGGCCCTGTACTCCTACTCTTTTGCACCCAACCCGCGCTGGAGTCGCCTGTTTGCCAAGCAGGAGGAGATCAAGAACTACACGCGCGATACGGCTGAAAAATTTGGCGTGATGAACCGCATCCGGCTCGGTCACGAACTCACCGAGGCACGTTGGAGCATTGACAAAAAACAGTGGCGATTGCAGACAAGTGCCGGTGTTTTTTGGACGCGCTTTGTGGTGATGGCCTGTGGCCCTATGCATGTGCCAGTCATGCCGCGAGTGTCAGGACTAGACACATTTACCGGCGAGCATTTCCATTCGTCGCGCTGGAATCATCACTATGAGCTGCAAGGCAAACGTGTCGCGGTGATTGGCTCGGGAGCCTCGGCAATTCAGTTTGTTCCCAAGATTCAGCCGCTGGTTAAAAACCTCACGCTGTTTCAACGTACTGCGCCCTGGGTATTGCCCAAACTCGATGCACCGATTGCCCCGCGCTGGCAGGCGCGCTTTGCCAAGCACCCCTGGCTGCAGCGCATGTTTCGTACCCTGCTGTATTTGCAGTTTGAGCTGCTCAACGCCAGCCTGAATTTCCCTTGGATGCTGAAGCGCATTCAAGCCCAGGGCGTGAAAAACATCGCCAGGGGCGTAGCCAATCCAGCGTTCAGGTCCAAGCTGATTCCCGACTACTCTGTGGGCTGCAAGCGCATTCTTTTGTCCAACAGCTGGTACCCCGCACTGAGCAAACCCAACGTCACGGTGGCACCCGATGTGGTGAAAATTGAAGGAAACCAGGTCATTGCCAGCGATGGCAGCCGCTTCGAAGTCGATGCCATCGTTTTTGCCACCGGCTTTGAGGTGGCCAACCCGCCGATTGCGAATTGCATCATCGGTCAAAGCGGACTGCCTTTGGCCGCGCTGTGGAAAGGTTCACCATCGGCCTACCTCGGCACCATGGCACAAGACTGCCCCAACCTTTTCTTGACCTTCGGTCCCAACCTGTACACCTTCACTTCGGCCTTCGTCATCATTGAAGCGCAGCTTGAATTCATCGTCTCTGCCATCACCACCGCCCGCAAGCAGAAGCTCACGCAAATTGCCGTGAACCCGGAACGCATGGCGAAGTACAACGCACAAGTGCAAACTGCGCTCCAAAAGACCGTCTGGAACAGCGGTTGCACCAGCTATTTCCTGGACAAAAATGGCCGCAACAGCACCAACTGGCCATGGACCACCTTCACCATGCGCAAACAATTGGCGCGATTCCGGCCGCAAGACTTTGTGACCGAATGAACCAGCACGACAACGAAAGACCCGACCATGAGCATTCAAAATTTTCTGATCAGCCGCTTTTTGAAATCCCGCCTCAAGGCGAGCCTGAAAATTCCGGCCGAAATCCGCTTGCACAAGGGACGCAAATTCCTGGGTCAAGATCGCAGCAAGCCCCATCCGCAGATTGCGGTGCGCGCCGATGTCATCGCTGGCGTCCAGGTGGAGTGGGTCGAGCCCGTGGGGCTGGTGGGCGACAAGTCAGCACCCGTGTGTATGTACACCCACGGCGGCGGCTACATCGCAGGCAGTTTGAACAGCCACCGCGACATGGCGCGCTATCTCGCGCGACTGGCCAAGGTGCGTATGTTGATGGTGGACTACCG
>CAIWRE010000557.1 GCA_903914985.1 uncultured beta proteobacterium
AATCAGGCGCTTAGTGCACCACCACCGGGTTTTGCGCCAGTTCGGCGTATTGCTCCAGCGTTTCTTCCACTTCTTCCTGGGTCGGCATATTGACCTGCCAGGCGACGATGTGCTGCTGAAACAACTCGGCCCAGGAGCCGTCAAGGTAAACCTCTTTGCCTGAGCGCTTGTCCACGATCTCAAACCCGTGGCGGGCCAGCATGGGCACGCCCTGGGGGTATTGGGCGGTTTTGACTTCGCTCAACGCCGTGTTGCCCGGGCCATTGGCAGACGCCGGACTCATGTCCTGCGCCTGGGCGTTGGCCAACATATGGGTCACGGTAAAAGTGTCGGAGTCGTAGAGCGTGTGCATACGGGTGGTTTGGTACAGGTTGGTTTCTAGGGTAACAGGATTTGTGCGTTTTCCCGTTTTGCAAGGCCATTGAACCTAGGGTTTTTCCGAGCTGTTCCAGAAAATATCCACCTCATCCCCATTGGCCTGGGTCATTCGTATGCGCGCGGGAAGGAACTCCAGCGCAGGCGCCAGCCACACCTCCACGCGGTTGTCATAGTCCAGCGAGGGCTCGCACACCAGACGGGTCGCCACCATCTCGCGGCCCTGAACCTTCAGTGGCTCAGTGGCGCCCACCGTGAACATCCGGTTGCCGGAGCGGTGTTTTTCCACCAATTGAAAAGGCAACTGCATGCCCGGGCGGAATCGCTGGGGGTTGGCGCTCCACATGGACGCCAGCTGCATGTAGACACTGAGCAGATCTTGCGCCAAAGGTGTCAAAGGCGCATCGGGGCCGTTGGCACTGAAGCTCACGATGCCTTTGGCACGCTGAAAATGCGCTGCCTCCTCGCTGCGGGTCTTGTCGCCAAAGCGCAGCGGCTCCAAGCCCCGGGGGCCGATCACACCCTTGCTGGTTTGCACGCGGGAAAAGCCCAGCAAACCGAGCTCCAGGCGCGCATCGTAGGACCGGCCCTCCCTGGTCCACAACAGCTCTGCGGATACCGGCAGTGAAAGGATCCCTTTGGTCCCTGACCCCTTGTACTTCAGGCGCGCAGGACCTGGCACTTGGTAGTCGTAGTCCGGTTGACCTGCACTGGCCGTCACTGCTGCAACGCCAGCGGGTGCAGGCGAGGGGTTTGGCGTTGCAGGGGACGTTTGCCCATGGGTCGGCGCTTCGACGGCGCGTTGCGCCAACAGGCTAAGGGGTGGGGATACCGGGTCAGGCGCGCTCTGAGGGCCCGTTGGCTCGGGTGCGGGGCTGTCACGCAGAGCGGTGTCCGGCAGGCCTGTCTCCGCGGTTTGCGCCGCCGGGGGCGATGGCTTTGGCGGACGAAGAGCTTGGGGCTGCACAAGGGGCTGGGGCGGTTCAGCCACGGCCAGCGGCGGCTCAGGCGGTCGAGGCGCATCCAGCACCAGGGTGCGGGCCGTGAACACCGGACCTGTTGCCGCAACGGGCTGCACACCCGTCAGCGCCTGCGCCAAACCTTGCAAAACCAGCGCATGCAGACCGATGACGCTCAAAATGAGGATCGCGAACGCCCGAACCTGCGAGCCAAACGTGCGGCGCGGTGCATCGGGACTGGACTGAAGGTCGGGGCGGTGCATCATTTCAAGACGCCTGGGTCAACGATGGATCGAAGGGCATCTCCCAGTCCAGCAACTCCGCCAGGCGGCACACCACCCAGTGCGCCTCGGCGTCCTCCACGACCGCATCGGGGCCGGAAATAGCCTGCAGGCATTGGGCCAGCACGTCAGCCGTGTGCAAATCGCGTGCAAGCTGCAACTGACTGGCGGTGGGCATCAGGGTTTGGGCAAGGTCTTCGCATAGCTCGTAGCGTGCCGCAACCACGTCGCGCGTCGTGTGCGGCCGGGTGTGACCTGGGGTCACAAACAGCGCGACAAAGGATGGGGGAATCTCAATTTGTGATGCGTCGGACATACCGTGCAAGTCTATTCAAAGCGGCTGCACCGGCTGTGCAGCGGCGGCCCGCAGCTTGTCTTTTTTGCTGGGCCGCTTGCCCTTAACGCCGCCATTGCCGCTTTGGTCGACAAAACGCTCCGCCGCATCGGCCGCTACTTCAGTGGGTTCAAAACCTTCCACCGCCTCCAGTTCGAGCGCCAGGCCCTGGCGTTTTTCAATCAGGCGCCAATGGGCCTCGGTGTCGGCAGTCACAAAGCTGACCGCCAGTCCCGCCTGGCCGGCACGCCCGGTGCGGCCGATGCGGTGGGTGTAATCGTCGGCCGAGCGCGGCAAGTCGTAGTTCACCACGACCGGCAACTCCACCACGTCAATGCCGCGTGCCGCCAGATCAGTCGCCACCACCACGGCAATACGCGAAGCCTTGAAGTCTTCCAGCACCTGGCTGCGTTTGCCTTGGCTGAGCTGGCCGTGCAGCGGCTCGGCGTTCAAACCGGCTTTGCGCAGCTTGTCGGAAACAATCTCTGCGGCATATTTGGTAGCGACGAACACCAGAGTGCGACTCCACCCGTATTGCTTGATGAGATGGCGCAGCAATTGGGTACGTGCGCGGGTGTCCACCGCGATGGCGCTTTGGGCGATGTCGGGCAGGGTGTCGGTGGTGTCGGCCACCTCCACATGCATCGGGTCGCGCAACAGCTGCTGCGCCAGAGCACTCACCGGCGGTGCAAAAGTGGCAGAGAAGAAAAGGCGCTGGCGCGTGGCTCCCAGCATGCCCACGATACGGCCCAGCTCTTCGCTAAAACCTTGTTCCAGCAGGCGGTCGGCCTCGTCCAGCACCAGGGTGCATACCTGGTCCAGGTGCACCGCGTTGTGGTCAATGAGGTCCAGCAATCGCCCGGGCGTAGCCACCACGATGTCCGTTCCGCCGCGCAGGCCCATCATTTGAGGATTGATAGACACGCCACCAAACACCACGCTGATTTTGGGCGCAGGCGTCAGCCCTTGGGCCAAGTCTTTGAGCACGTCCCCCACCTGCACGGCCAATTCACGGGTGGGCACCAGCACCAGGGCCTGAACACGTCTCGGGGCACTGCGCACCTGCTCTGCGGGCACCACCAATTGCAGCAAAGGCAATGCATACGCGGCGGTTTTGCCCGATCCGGTCTGCGCCCGTACCAACAGGTCGCGCCCTTCCAGCACCGCGGGTATGGCTTGCTCTTGCACCGGCGTGGGCGCCTGAAAGCCTGCCGAGTTTGCGGCGGCGCACAAAGCACTGGAAAGTCCGAGGGAGGAAAAAGGCATCGTTGGGCTGTTTCTCGGGTCTGAAATAAAAAAACCACCGACGGCCCCGGAAACACCGGGCCCTTCGGTGGTCATCGTGGCATCTGCCACGCAGGCAGTTAAGCCTTTTTGCTGTAAGCGCTGCACCAGCCGGCGCCAGCCACTTGCTTGCCGGCAAACAAGGGGCAGCCGCCTGCAGCGTCACCCGCCTTGCCCTGGAACAAAGCGCAGCTGCCGCAGTTTTGGCCGGCAGCAAATTTAGGGAACTTGGTCTTGTCCACTTTGGAAGCGTCGGCCTTGTAGCCCAAGCTGCCAGCAGTAGCGTCTTTTTCGTCCACCATGGGTGCGGCCGCAAAAACGGCACCACTGACCAAGGCAGTTGCACCGACACCAAGCTTCACTACAAATTCACGACGATTTGACATCTTGTATTCCATTCCATATTGAAAAAAGAGGCGGCACGATAGCCTGTCCGGGCGCTATTGTCGCGGAGCCAGGCTTACGCGCACTTGACGCACGCCAATGTCCCAGGCGAACACTCAGCTTAAGGCGGCGCCGGCGCGACGGCCCAAAATCTCAAAGGCCGGTAGCGTTTTGCCTTCGAGTACCTCCAAAAAGGCGCCGCCACCGGTAGAAATGTAGCCAATGTTTGATTCGATGCCGTATTTTGCGATTGCGGCCAATGTGTCGCCCCCGCCCGCAATACTGAAGGCACTGGAGGCAGCAATCGCCTGGGCCACGACTTTGGTGCCGTTTTCAAAGGCAGCAAACTCAAACACGCCCACCGGGCCGTTCCAGACAATGGTGCCTGCGCGCATGAGTTGGGCGGCCAGCGTCTTGGCGGTCTCGGGGCCGATGTCCAGAATCAGGTCATCATCTGCCACGTCGGTCGCAGCCTTGACCGTTGCGACCGCGTCGGCGGAGAAAGTCTTGGCGGTGACGACATCCGTAGGGATAGGTACTGCGGCACCACGCGCCTGCATGGCCGCGATAACGGCCTTGGCCTGGTCCAGCAAGTCGGGTTCGGCCAGGCTCTTGCCAATCTTCAGCCCCGCGGCCAACATGAACGTGTTCGCAATGCCGCCACCCACAATAAGTTGGTCCACGTTAGCGGCCAAACTTTGCAGGATGGTGAGCTTGGTGGACACCTTGGAGCCCGCCACGATGGCCACCAGCGGGCGCTTGGGTGCGAGCAGCGCTTTGGCGATGGCGTCCATTTCTGCGGCCAGCAGCGGGCCGGCGCAAGCCACCGGAGCAAACTCGGCAATGCCGTAGGTGCTGGCCTCGGCGCGGTGGGCGGTGCCAAACGCATCGTGCACAAAAATATCGCACAGGGCTGCCATTTTGCGCGCCAGTGCCGGGTCATTTTTCTTCTCGCCGACGTTGCAGCGGCAGTTTTCCAACACCACGATCTGGCCTGGCGCCACGGTCACGCCGTCCACCCAGTTGGCCAGTAGCGGCACGTTGCGGCCGAGCAACTCGCTCAAGCGCTGTGCCACCGGCGCCAGCGAGTCCGCAGATTGGAATGCGCCTTCGGTCGGTCGTCCCAGGTGGGACGTCACCATCACGGCGGCTCCCGCATCCAATGCCATTTGGATGCAGGGCACGCTGGCGCGAATCCGGGTGTCTTCGGTAATCTGACCCCGGGCATCCTGGGGAACGTTCAAGTCGGCGCGGATAAACACCCGTTTGGCGGCCACTTGGCCTTGGGCGCAGAGATCAGAGAATCGAATGACGTTCATGGCGATTGGAAGGGAAAGTGACAAGGGGAGGGTTTTGACAAACCCGGACGCGGGCGACCATTTTAGGGTTCCTGCGTCTACCGCGCTTACCAGCCCAAGCCCATGTGGAGCGGCAAATACACCGCCATGCCGCACACAATGGTGCCCAACACCGCGTTGCCTACGCCTTTGCGCCAAAAAAAGTACGCTGCTCCAGCGACGGCACCATACAGACGGGCATCGAGCAGGGTATGGATAAACACCCCTTGCGTCATCACCAGCTCTGGAATTACCACCGCCGACAAGGCCGCGATCGGGGCGTACTGCAAACCGCGTTGCGCCCATTGCGGCAGTGTCCATTTCGCGTCCGGTATAAAGAAAAACGACCGCGAGATGACGGTGATGACGGCCATCAACACAATCGTCAGCAAGGTTTCGTCATACAAAAATTGCAGGTTCATGGTGGACTTTCGGACGACACGGCTGGCCTGGATTCCAGCGACAGACAGAGCATGACCGCCGCGGCAATCGCCACCAGAATATTGAGCTTGAACGGTAACGCGTAAGCCCCAACCGCCACCGCACCCGCTACCGCACCGGCAACCCAACGCAAGCGGCTGCTGGCAAGTGAGCACAGAATGCCGGTCAGAGCCAGCACGCCCGCAAAGCCCAGGCCCCATGCGGTGGGAATGAAATTAGCCAGCGCCACGCCCAAGAGACTGGCGCTCACCCAGCTGAACCAGTTGATACAGGCATTGCCCGCCAAATAGGCCATTTGCGCGGCGCGACCCGGGGCATCCGTTGCGGGAACCGGATGGTGGCGAACAAACAGCACGTAGGTTAGATCGGCCGTGAAGTAGCCCGTAATCAAGCGCTGCCAACGCGGTAAGTGCATCAGGTAATTGCGCAAATGGGCGCTGAACACGACAAAGCGCAGATTGACGCAAAACGCGGTGGCCAGAATCACCCACATCGGCGCGGCCGCGATAAACAGGGGAATTGCCGCCAACTGGGAGCTGCCTGCGAACACCAGCAGCGCCATGGCCAAGGCGTCCACCGTGCCCATGCCGGACTTGACCATGGCCACGCCGGTCATCAAGCCCCAGGCGGCAATGCCCGGTGCGGCGCCCAGCATGTCTTTAAATCCGTCGCGAAACGCAGAATGGCGGCGGTGCTCTTTCAAGAAAAACATACAGGCAGGTCAGTCCGTGGTCTGCGCATCGGGCAGGTCAAAGCGGGTGCCGGACGTCAGCGCGAAGCCTCGCAAAAAATCCGCTGCAGACAGCCGCTTGCCGCCAGGCCGTTGCAAAGTGCTTAATGTCAGTGCGCCGTCTCCGGTTTGCACCACGATGCCCCGGGCATCTGCGCGCAGCACCGTGCCGGGCTGTGCATCACTGGACAGCGCTTCGCCCCTCGACGCTTCAGTTCCCCATACCTTTAAGTTTTCGCCCAGCACCTGCGCGGTGGCACCTGGAAACGGATTGAAAGCACGCACCCGGCGAGCGATTTGCGCACCCGACTCACGCCAGTCGATGACCGCCTCGGTCTTTTCAATTTTGTGCGCATAAGTGACGCCTTGCTCGCTCTGCGCCGTAGCCACCCAGGCTGCCGGGTCCGCCAGCGCACGTACCACCAATCGGGCGCCCAGCGCAGCCAACCGGTCGTGCAGGCTGGCAGTGGTGTCCTCCGGTGCAATGTCCAGGCTTTCTTTGAGCAGCATGGCGCCCGTGTCCAAGCCGGCGTCCATTTGCATGATCGTCACACCGGTGTGGCTGTCCCCCGCTTCAATCGCACGGTGGATGGGCGCTGCGCCGCGCCAACGGGGCAGCAGCGAGCCATGGATATTCAGGCAACCCCATTGGCCAGGCCCGGCAAAGGCATCCAACACCCACCGCGGCAAGATCAGGCCATAAGCTACAACGACCATCGCATCGGCATTGACATCAGAAATCGCATGCTGAGCAGCCGCAGCATCGGTGGCGTATTTGCCGTCCAAGCGCAGACCTTGTGGTTGGGCCAAGGGCAACCCGAGCTCCAGTGCACGTTGTTTGACGGCAGAGGCCTGAAGCTTCATGCCGCGACCCGCCGGTCGGTCGGGCTGCGTGAGCACCAACGCAATGGTGTGACCCGCCGCGTGCAGCGCGTCGAGCGCGTTGCGCGCGAATTCCGGTGTACCGGCAAAGACCAGCCTCAACGCGATTCCTCGCGCTGGGCCTTGAGCATTTTGGTTTTGATACGGTTACGTTTGAGCGGCGAGAGGTATTCCACAAACACCTTGCCCATCAGATGGTCCATCTCGTGCTGAATACAGACCGCCAAGAGCTCTTGCGCTTCGATGACCCGGCTTTGACCTTGGTGGTCCAGCGCGCGCACATGGACCGCGTTATGGCGGGTCACGCCGTCGTAGATGCCAGGCACTGAAAGACAGCCC
>CAIWRE010000558.1 GCA_903914985.1 uncultured beta proteobacterium
CATTTCTTTGCGCTCAATCGGGCCGAATTTCGCAAAGTCCACCTTGGGCCAGGGGATGAGGCCCAGGTCAGGCCCGCCGCCGCCCGCAGGCGCTTTGGCTGCCTGGGCTTTGGTTTGGGCGCTACCGGCCATGACCGCTTTGGTGAAGGCTTGCACATCGTCTTGCGTGATGCGGCCCTTGGGCCCTTGGCCTTTGACTTCTTCCAAGGGCACGCCAAGTTCACGCGCAAACTTGCGCACCGAGGGCGATGCATGCGGCATGGCCAGCACCGATGCGCCAGGCGCATGGGCAGGCACCGGAGCTGCAGCTGCGGCGGCTGCAACAGGTGTGGAAACCGGTGCAGCTTGTGGCGCAGCCACCGGCGCAGGAGCCGCAGGCGCAGGTGCAGCCGCTGCTGCGGGGGCGCTGGCGGGTGCGGCAGCGGCGGGCGCAGCAGTTGCCGCAGGTGCAGCGGCGTCCCCTGCCACTTCCAGCATCAGCACCAACGATCCTTGCTTGACCTTGTCGCCCAAAGCGACCTTGATCTCTTTGACCACACCGGCCGCGGATGACGGAATCTCCATGGACGCTTTGTCGGATTCCACAGTAATCAGGCTTTGCTCAGCCCGCACCGTGTCGCCCACTTTGACCATGAGTTCGATCACGGTCACTTCGTCAAAGTCGCCAATATCCGGTACCTGGATTTCTATCGTTGCCATTCTTGTGTCTCCCAGGGCTTATGCGTACAGCGGGTTGATCTTGTCGGCCTTGATGCCGTACTTGGCAATCGCCTCCGCCACTTTGGCGGCGGGCAGGTGCCCGTCTTCGCTGAGCGCTTTGAGCGCAGCCACCACGATGTAGTGGCGGTTCACCTCGAAATGCTCGCGCAGCTTGCTGCGGAAGTCCGAGCGACCAAAACCGTCGGTACCCAGCACTTTGTAGGTGCGACCTTTCGGAATGAAGGGGCGAATTTGCTCTGCATAGGCCTTCATGTAGTCGGTCGAAGCCACCACCGGGCCGGAATGCGCCGCGAGCTGTTGCGACACAAAAGAAACACGCGGAGTCTCCAGCGGGTGCAGCAGGTTGAAGCGCTCGGCGTCCTGGCCGTCACGGGTGAGCTCATTGAAGCTGGGGCAGCTCCACACATCAGCTTGGATGCCCCAGTCGGTGGCCAGCAGGGTTTGCGCTGCAATCGACTCGCGAAGAATCGTGCCCGAGCCCAGCAGTTGCACCCGTTTTTCGCCGGCAGCACCGGGCTTGCAGAGGTACATGCCTTTGATGATTTGCTCCTCGGTGCCAGCGGTCAGGCCGGGCATGGCGTAGTTTTCGTTCAGCAGGGTCAGGTAATAGAAGACGTTGTCTTGTTTCTCGACCATGCGCTTCAAGCCGTGGTGCAGGATGACACCCACTTCATGGGCAAACGTGGGGTCGTAGCTCACGCAGTTGGGAATCGTGCCAGCCATGATGTGGCTGTGGCCGTCCTCGTGCTGCAGGCCTTCGCCATTGAGCGTGGTGCGTCCCGAGGTACCGCCCAGCAAGAAGCCGCGCGCTTGCATGTCACCCGCCGCCCAGGCCAGATCGCCAATGCGCTGGAAGCCGAACATGGAGTAGTACACATAGAAGGGCAACATGATGCGGTTGCTGGTGCTGTAGCTGGTGGCAGCCGCAATCCAGCTGCTCATGCCGCCGGCTTCGTTGATGCCCTCTTGCAAGATTTGGCCTTGCTTGTCTTCCCGGTAGTACATGACCTGGTCTTTGTCCACAGGTGTGTACTGCTGTCCCGCAGGGTTGTAAATACCGATTTGGCGGAACAAGCCTTCCATGCCAAAGGTGCGCGCCTCGTCCACCAGAATGGGAACCACGCGGGGGCCCAATGCCTGGTCGCGCAGCAGCGTGGTCAAAAAGCGCACATAGGCCTGGGTGGTCG
>CAIWRE010000559.1 GCA_903914985.1 uncultured beta proteobacterium
CCAGCGCAAAGGTGTTGATTTCCAGAATAGGCGAAGCCCATGCCACCCGGGGGTCGCGGCTCAAGCGGCCATAGAGAGGTTCATTCAAATGGTTGCTGCTCGCGCTTGCTGTGAGGTCCGCCTGGCCCGACACCGATCGCACAGCCTGTGCAAATTCGTCCAAAGCCGACGCGTTGATCAAGTGCACCGCAAACGCCAGTGCCACGCCCAGCATCACCGACACCACGGCCGCGGCATTGCGCCAAGGGTGATGGCGCAGCTCTTGCCAGGAAAAGCTGGTGAGCAGGGGCCACAGGGGTCCAGCCATGGGGGTGGACGGTGGCGGTCAGCCGACCTTGTTGTGTGAATCGGCGCGGGTGCGTAACTTGCCGACCACGCCGGTTGGGAAGTAATACACCGACAGCACAAACAGCAAGCCCAGCCACAACAACCAGCGGTCAGGCGACAGCAATGCAGGCAACAGGGGCAGGGACGATGTGGCTTCGCTGGCAATGCGCAACAAGTCTTGCAAATAGCTTTGGGCCAGCAAAAACAGCGCACTGCCGATCGCAGCGCCATACACCGTTCCCATGCCACCGATGACCACAATCAGCAGCACATCCATCATGACCTCAAAACTTAGCGAGGTATCCGGCCCGTTGTAGCGCAACCAGAGCGCCAGCATGGCGCCCGCCACACAGGCAAACAGCGCTGACAGCACGCTGGACAGGGTGCGGTACACCACAACGCGGTAGCCGATGGCCTCAGCGCGGAATTCGTTTTCGCGAATCGCTTGCAGCACCCTGCCAAAAGGTGAGTTCACGATGCGCAGCATGGCAAGCATCATCACCAGCGCAATAACGAAGAGCAGGTAATAGCTCAGAAGCCGCCCGTCCACGTTCACTCCCCACAGCGGCTCGGCAAGTAACTCGGTGCTGGGCATCAGGAGTTCGGGAACTTTGAAGCTCAGACCATCTTCGCCGCCGGTGAAGTCCGACAACTGCGAAGCCAGCGTCTGAAACGCGGCAGCCACTGCCAGGGTAATCATGGCAAAAAATATTGCCCTCACCCGCAGTGAGAACAGCCCAATGGCCAGTGAAAGCAGCAGGCTGAGCCCCAGCGACAAACCAAACCCTGTGGCCACAGAGCCCCAGGTGGGTCCCCAGGTATTGGACGCAATGGCGATGCCGTAGGCGCCAATACCAAAAAACAGCGTGTGGGCGAAACTGACGATGCCGGTGTAGCCCAGCAGCAAGTCAAACCCTGCGACCAGCACGATAAATACCAGCACCTTGGCGGCGACCGACAAGGCTTTGACCCCTGGAAACAGAAAGGGTGCAAACAGCAAGCCCAGCAGCAGTGCGACCAAGAGGGCGGCCAATAAGCGGCTGCGCGGGAAGTCTCTAGAGATCAGACGGGCAAACGGCCGTGAGTGCTTTGGCGAAGTCATAGAAACATCTTTAGCGGTTCACCACCGGATAGACCCCTTGCGGACGCCACAGCAACACTGCAGCCATCAGGCCGATGTTGGAGAAAAGCGCCAGTTTGGGTGCCAGAAAACCGGTGTAGTTGGCCATCAGGCCTACCAGCAAGGAGCCGATCAGCGCACCGCCGGTGGACCCCAGGCCGCCGATGATGATGACGATGAACACGAGCACATTGACCTGCGCGCCCATCTGCGGCGTGACGTTTTGCTGGTACATGCCCCACATCACGCCACCGAGCCCGGCCAGCGCACTGCCGGCTACAAAAACACCGACAAACAGCCGCCGAATGCGGTAGCCCAGGGACTCCACCATCTCGCGGTCTTGCACCCCGGCGCGGATCAGCAGTCCGATCTTGGTGCGCTCCAGCACCCACATCTGGGCAGCAAATACCAGCAAGCCCACGGCCACCGCAAGCAAGCGGTACTTCTCAATTGCAGCGTCGCCCCACAGCACCGCGCCGCGCATGGCGTCGGGCAGAGGCATCGCAATTTGCAACGGCCCCCAAATGACTTTAATGAGTTCTTCTCCGATGATCATGCCGCCCATGGTGATCAGGATTTGTTTCAGGTGCTGGCCATAAGCCGGGCGCACGATGAGCCGCTCGAACACCAGGCCCACTGCCGCGGCCACCGCCATGGCCACCAGCATGGCGGGCAGCACGGCGACCATGTTGCGCCACCATTCGTGAGACCCCGTCCAGTCGCCCATGGCGCCCAGCACGCTGCTGGCGACAAATGCGCCCAGCGCAATAAAAAGGCCGTGCCCGAAATTGAGCACATCCATCAGCCCGAACACCAGCGTCAAACCCGAGGCCATGATGAAAATAATCAATCCCATGGCCAGTCCGGCCACGGTTAGCGTGAGCCAGGTGGAACCTGAGCCGACCAGGGGCAAGGCCAGCAATGCCAATACGGGCACCAGCAGTAAGGGGCGTGTGTCCACCTCGTTGAGCCACTTCATAGTGCCAAGCCCAATAGACGGTGTTGTAGCGCGGGGTCTTGGATGAAGGCGTCCATGCTGCCGTTGTGAACCACGCGCCCGTTGTCCATGACTGCCACTTGGTCACCCAGTTGTTGTGCAAAACCCAGGTTTTGTTCGACCAGCAACACGGTCACGCCGCTGGCTTTGAGTTGCTGCAAGGCATGCACCATGTTGTCCATGATGGCCGGTGCCAAGCCCTTGCTGGGCTCATCCACAATCAGCAGATCACGTCGCTCCACCATCGCACGCGCAACCGCCAGCATTTGTTTTTGCCCGCCCGACAATTTGCCTGCCGGATGGTTCCAAAACTTTTCCACCGCCGGAAAGAGCCCAAAAATCCATTGCAAACGTGTGCCGTCCATCTGCGTCGCCGTTTGGGCGTTGCGGGCTGCCAGCAGCATGTTTTCTTTGACCGTGAGATCCGAAAAAATGCCCATGTTTTCAGGCACGTAAGCCACGCTTTTTTGCGCAATTTCCGGGGTAGGCACAGCGCTGATGTCTTGACCGTCCAAGACAATGCTGCCCTGGCTCGCGCGCCACAAACCCATGATGGTGCGCAGCGTGGTGGTCTTGCCCGCACCGTTACGACCCAGCAGCATGGTGACTTGGCCCCGAGGCACACGCAGGTCCACTCCATGCAAGATGTGGTACGCCCCAATGGAGGTGTGCACGCCTTGCAGCGTCAGCATAGGCGTGCTTGCAGGTGCACTCATAGGGTGGCCTGTTCGCGGGCAGGCGCGGCGCGGGTGCCCAGATAGGCCTCTTGCACGATGGGAGAGGCGATCACCTCCGCTGGCGCACCGTCAGCCACCAGACTGCCGTTGTGCAGCACGATGATGCGGTCCGCCAGTTCGCGCACCACGTCCATCTTGTGCTCGACCAGCAAAATGGTTTTGGACTTGTCTTTTTTCAGCGCACGAATCAGGTCAAGAATGACTGGCGCTTCGTCCAGGCTCATGCCTGCTGTGGGTTCGTCAAACATGTAAACCTGGGGGTCCAGGGCCATCAGCAAAGCCACTTCTAATTTGCGCTGGTCGCCATGCGGCAGGCTGGCCGCCGGTGCATCTTGCTGCGCGGTCATGGATACCAGGCCCAGGATTTCCAAGGCCCTGGTCGTGAGTGCCGCATGGTCGCTCCAAATCGTCCACAGGTTCATGCCCCGGTGGTGCGCACCAGACCTGCTGGCCTGCACCGCCAGTCGCACGTTTTCCAGCACGCTCAGGTTGGGAAACAAATTGGTGAGTTGGAAAGCCCGACCCAAGCCTGCCTGCGTTCTTGAGGATGCGGGCAAGCGTGTGAGATCCTGGCCATTCAGAATCACCGAGCCGCTGCTAGCCTGCAACTGGCCGGAGATCAGGTTGAAGTAAGTGGTTTTTCCCGCGCCGTTGGGCCCGACGATGGCGGTCAATGTGCCAGGCGCAAAGGAGCAGGTCACCGCGTTGACGGCGACATGGCCGCCAAAGCGAATGGTCAGACCCGAGGTTTCAAGCATTAACGCTTGTTACGGATGGGCACGTTCATTTCTTCGGGCTTGATTTCGCGAATCAGCTCGGGCACACCCCAGGCAAACGCCGGGTCCACCTTGATTTTGAAGTGGTACATGCTTTGCAGGGCCTGATGGTCTTCTTTGCGGAAGGTCATCTTGCCCTTGGGTGTGTCAAAAGCCATGCCCTCCATGGCGGGAATGAGTTTGTCTGCATGGGTGTCGCCATTGGTTTTCTTGAGTGCGGTCACCAAGGCCATGGCGGCGCTGAATCCGCCTGCAGTGAAGAAGTCTGGCGGTGTTTTGAACTGGCTGTAATGGCGCGCCACCATGGCTTCATTGACCGGGTTCTTGGGCATGCCGAAGTAGTAGTAGGCAGCGCCCTCCATACCCGGGAACTGCTTGTAGGCCACCATGGCGGGCAGGATGTTGCCACCGGTGGCGATTTCGATGCCGTAGCGCTTCAGATCCATGTCGGTGATCTTGAAGGGATTGCCACCCGCCCAGATGATGAAGATGACCTTGCGTCCGGGTTGGTCCTTAAGCTTGTCAATCATGCGCTGGGCACCGGCCGTGAAATCCGTGGTGGCCGGCGGCAGGTACTCTTCGTGCACCACTTTGGCTTTCTTGACAGCTTCTTTGAAGGCCTTCACGCCGTCGCGTCCAAAAGCCGAGTCCTGCGCCATGGTCACGATGGTGACGCCATCCTTGTCCAATGCAACCGCGTTAGAAATCGCGTCCTGGCTACTGTTGCGCCCTGTGCGGAATATGTACTTGTTCCATTTTTCGCCGGTAATCGAGTCGGCGACCGCAGGCTCCACCAGCAAAATCTTTTTGTATTCCTCTGCCACCGGCAGCATGGCCAGTGCGACCGGAGACGCGGTGGGGCCCACCGCCAGATCCACCTTGTCGTCGCCGTAAGCGGCGGCCAAGAGGTTTTTGCCCAGGTCAGGTTTGCCCTGGTCATCTTTCTCAATCACGACGATTTTGCGACCGTTCAGGGCCATGGTGCCACCAGTGGCGTAGTCCAGGCCCATCATCAAACCAATTTGGGTTTGCTTGCCGTAGGCCTCCAGCGGCCCGGTCTTGCTGTAAATGTGGGCGATTTTGATGTCTTGGGCGTGCGCTGCGGCTGCCGCAAAGAGCGAAACAGCGAGCAAACTGGCGAATTGGCTGAAATAGCGACGGGTCAAGGCAATCTCCTAGGGGGTTCGGTGGCAGTACCAAAGCATTATCGTGCCCCGCCACGCACCAAGGACTGCCAGGGCCTCAGTTTCGCCGTTCGGGAACCAAAATCGTGGGCAGCGCCACGTCCAGCATCTCCGGGTAATCGCGGCTGAAGTGCAGACCACGGCTCTCGTGGCGCGCGCGTGCGCTTTGCACAATCAGATCGGCCACCTGCACCAGGTTGCGCAGCTCCAGCAGGTCGCGGCTGACGTGGAAGTTGGCGTAGAACTCCTGGATCTCGTCTTGCAGCAAGGCGATGCGGTGGGCCGCACGCTCCAAGCGTTTGTTGGTACGCACAATGCCCACGTAGTCCCAC
>CAIWRE010000560.1 GCA_903914985.1 uncultured beta proteobacterium
CCCCACCAGTTCGCCCACGCGCAGGCCGCTGCCGTACAGCAGCTCGACCATGGCCGCGTCGCGGGCTTCAAGCCAGGCGTCGTCGTCGCTCTGAAAATCTGCAAACTGCACCGCGTCGTCCACGCCCAGTGCTTTGGGCAGGGGTTTGGGGGCTTTGGGTGAACGCACGTCTTGCACCGGGTTGCTGGCCACTTTGCCTTGGCGGCCCAGCCAGGCGTAAAAGCCACGCCAGCCGCTCAGAATGAGTGCAATGCCCCGACCGCTGCGCCCGCCGCTGTGCATGGTGGCCACCCAGCGGCGGATGTGGTGGTTTTTGACATCGGTCAGCGCGAGACCCTTGCCCGTGGCCGAGGTAAGGGCCGTGGCAAACGCGCTCAGCTTGGACAGATCCAGCGCATACAGCTCCACCGTGCGCGATGCCAGGCGCTTCTCGACCCGCACATGCTCCAGGTAGGCCTCGATCAGCGCGCTGTCGGTGTCCACAAAAGCAGTGGCCTAAGTCGGAGTGAAACGGTCAACGCAGGCGGCTCAGCGCGGCGCTGGCCACTTCGCCGATGCGCGCCAAGAAATCGGTGCCCATGCCGCCGTGGAAACGCTGCGCGTCCATGGACGCCAGCACCAACATGCCAAAGGCGGGTGCGGTGCTGCCCGCCTCACCGCTGCGCAGGGGAATCAGCGCCACCGAACTGGCGGCCTCAGGTTTGTCCAACCAGGCGGCGACTTCAAAGCCGGTGTTCAGGCCGCAAAAGGGCTCTGTCAGGGACGACGCAAACAACTTGGCTTCGTCCGTCACGCCTTGGACAAAAGGTTCGTCGGAATAGTCGCTGGACAAACCCCACAAGCGCAAGCTGACTTGGGGCACAGAAAACTGGTCTTTGATGTCCTGCGCAATCAAGGCTGGCAGCGTTTGGGCTTGCGGCACCAGCAACAGGCCCCGGGCCCAACGCAAGATTTTGTCGGACAGCAGCACGTTGTCGTTGCCATGGCGGATCATGTCCATGATGCGCACTTCCAGCAGCTTGATTTTTTCGCGCAGCATTTCAGCTTGGCGCTCCTGCAAGCTCACGGCACGGTTGCTGTGCGGGCTGGTCAGTTGCACGGCGGCCAGCAGCTCAGAATGGCGCAGAAAGAAGTCGGGCGTATTGGCCAGGTAATTGGCGATATCGTCTTCGGTGATCGGGTTGTTGAGAGATTGGTCGGTGAGCTGGCTCATGGTCGTTGCTTGGTGATGAAATAAAAATGAAGTCAAAACTGGGAGGGAATGTCAATTTCTCCCCGGAATACCGTCACGGCCGGGCCGGTCATCAGCACCGGGGCGTCGCCGCCTGCCCAGGAAATAGTGAGTGCACCGCCACGCGTGTGCACATTCACCGAAGGCTTCAACAAGCCCCAGCGGATACCGGCCACCACTGCCGCGCAAGCGCCGCTGCCACAGGCCAGGGTTTCGCCCACACCACGCTCGTACACGCGCAAGTGAATGTGGCCGCGATCGACGATTTGCATATACCCTGCGTTGACATGGCGGGCAAAGCGCGGGTGTTGCTGCACAAGCGGGCCTTGCGTCTCAACCGGCGCGAGCTCCACATCCGCCACGCGCTGCACGGCGTGCGGATTACCCATGGACACCGCAGCGATCCAGACGGTGACACCCGTGTCACCCAAGGCCAGCGGCCAGCTTTGCCAGTTACCGTCGGCTTGGGGTACCAGGCCTCGGGTGTCAAAGGGCAGCTGTTCGGCATCAAACACCGGCGCGCCCATGTCCACCGTGACGCGGCCATCGGGCGTGAGTTCGGGCTCGATCACGCCTTTCATGGTTTTCACCCGCAAGCGGTTTTTGCTGCTCAGGCCGCGCTCGTGCACAAACTGGGCAAAACACCGTGCGCCATTGCCACACTGCTCCACCTCCGCGCCATCGGCGTTGTGGATGATGTATTCGAAGTCAATGCCGGGCCCAGGGGACGGGCGCACCGTCAGTATCTGGTCGGCGCCCACGCCAAAGTGGCGGTCGCCCAAAAAGCGGTAGTGCGCTGCGGTGAGCCCCAGGGAGCCGCCGGTTTCGTCCAGCACGACAAAGTCGTTGCCAGCGCCTTGCATTTTGGTAAACGGGATTCGCATAGGCTCG
>CAIWRE010000561.1 GCA_903914985.1 uncultured beta proteobacterium
AGATGCATTTCATGATGCGCGCCAAGGCGCTGGTGGCCTTTCCGGGCGGCTACGGCACCCTGGACGAGTTGTTCGAGATCATCACCCTGGTACAAACCCGAAAAGAGCGCCCCGTTCCCATCATCTTGTTCGGCAGCGACTATTGGAAAAAGCTCGTGAACTTTGAGTTGATGGTGGACATGGGCACCGTCCACCGCCAAGACCTGGAGTTGCTGACCTTTTGCGACACGCCCCAAGCGGCCTGGGAGGCAATCCGCAGCTATTACCAGTTGAATGAAGGCAGCGTTTGAGCCGTTCAGGCGCGCAATTGCCAGGCCATGCGCGACCCCAGTGCCACCACGCTGCCCACCGTCCAAAACACCACGGACACCCCCACCACCGCCCCGGCGGTACCAAATAGCAGGGGCATGACCACGCTGGAAAAGTTGATCGCCATCAGCCGCAGAGCCAAGGCCTGGCCGTGCTGGGCATGGGGCGTGATTTGGTGCAAAGTGCTCATGATCATGGGCTGCACCGAGCCCAGCGCCAGACCCAGACAGGCCGAACAGGCGCCCATGGCCCAGGCTGACTGGGTGAAGGGGTAGATGGCAAACAGCGTCGCAGTGATCAGCATCGCGCAGGTCAGCACCACCCACTCTTTCAGGTGCGTGGCCACCAGCGGCATGGCCACGCGCACGGCTGCTGCGGCAATGGCAAAACCGCCCAAAATCGTGCCGATGACCGACGCACTGAAGGCGCGTTCATGGCCCAGAATGGGGACCACCAAGGTATGGACATCCCAGCACGAGGAAAGCATCCAGTTCACCAGCAATAGCTGGCGCATCGCGGGCTCGCGCAACAAGGCCCAGGCCGATGGTGCAGGCCCGTGAGGGTCTTGCGCCATTGGCGGTAACTCTTGCGTGCGACGAATAAAAGCCCAGCACGCCAAAGGCAGAAGCGCCAAAAACAAGAACGCTGAGCGAAATCCACCAAGCTCCACCGCGTCGCCCAGCAAGGAGGCACCGTGGTCAATCAATAGTCCTGCGCTGACGGGCCCTACAAAATTGGACACCGCAGGTCCTATCGCCAGCCAGCTGAATACGCGCTTGAGCTCGGTGCTGTCGCGCGCCGCGCGCCCCACATGGCGCTGCAGAGCGATCGATGCCGTGCCGGTGGCGGCACCCATGCACAGCGCACTGATACAGAGCACCGGAAACAGGGGAAACAGCAAAGACACGAGAGCGCCGGACATGGCGACCATCACACCCAGCCCCACCGGCCGCCGCAAGCCATGCCGGTCCGCATAACGCCCCGCCGGCAAAGCAAGAAACACCTGGCTGAGTGAAAACAAGGCCAGCAAAAAACCCACATGCACCGCGCTGTGCCCCAAACTAAGCGCCAGCAAGGGGGTGGCCAGCCGCATACCGGCCATGCTCGCATGCAGGCAAATATGGCCGCAAATCAGGCGCAGCAAGGCCCGTGCACGGCCCATCTCCGCGTCGCCTGCCTCCGATTCGGACAGGCTCACACCAGAGGCAACGACGCGTCGCTGTCGAAGTCTTTGTCTTGCGGGATGAGGGCAGCCGCCTGGTGCTCCGGTAGGCTTTCCACCTTTTTGAGCGCACGGCCCATGGCGCGGCTGCGCACTTCGGCACCGTCCAGCGTGTTGAGCACCGTCTGGGTTTGCGACTTGACTTTGGAGAGCACGTCACCAAACTTGCCAAATTCGGTTTTCACCGCGCCCAGCACCTGCCACACTTCGCTGGAGCGCTTTTCCAATGCAAGCGTGCGAAAGCCCATTTGCAGCGAGCTCAACATCGCCAGCAAAGGTGTGGCCAGTCGCATACCGGCCATGCTGGCATGCAGGCAGATGTGGCCGCATATCAGACGCAGCAAGGCCCATGCACGGCCCACCTCCGCGTCGCCCGCCTCCGATTCGGAAAGGCTCACACCAGGGGCAACGACGCGTCGCTGTCGAAGTCTTTGTCTTGGGGGATGAGGGCAGCCGCCTGGTGCTCCGGCAGGCTTTCCACTTTTTTGAGCGCACGGCCCATGGCGCGGCTGCGCACCTCGGCACCGTCCAGGGTGTTGAGCACCGTCTGGGTCTGCGACTTGACCTTGGACAGCACGTCACCAAACTTGCCAAATTCGGTTTTCACCGCGCCCAGCACCTGCC
>CAIWRE010000562.1 GCA_903914985.1 uncultured beta proteobacterium
CCTTGAAAAAAACCCCACGGTTGCGAGCATGTTGTGCCTGGAAATTACCGAAGCCGTTGCGCTGCAAGACATTCACCATACTTGCCACTTTGTAGACAAGGTGCGCCAGCTCGGCGCAAAGGTCGCCTTGGACGACTTCGGTGTCGGCTACACCTCGTTCTCGCAGCTCAAAAACATACATGCCGATATCTTGAAAATCGACGGCAGCTTGATTGTGGACATCAACGCGCATCTTGCCGACCAGGCTATCGTCAAAAGTATTGTGACTCTGGCCAAAAGTTTGAACATGCAGGTGGTCGCCGAATGGGTCGAAGACCTCCACACGCTGCAGACTTTGAAAGAGCTGGGCGTGGACTATGCGCAGGGCTACGTGATTTCACCAGCCGTGGCACCGGAAAAAATACTGACCACCCGCTCGTCCCAGGACTTCTTTCTCGCGGCGGCTTAGCGTCGGCGTGCTGTTCGCACCCCGCCGAGCTCGCCCACACTGCGCAGCACCCGTGCGAGCCGACCTGCGTCGGCCACCTCCACGGTAAATGTCATCCAGGCGATGCCTCGCACCGACTGGGTTTGAACGCCGATTACGTTCATTTTTTCTTTGGTGAAGACCTCGGAAATGTCGCGCAACAGGCCCTGACGGTCTACTGCCTCGATGGCCACATCCACCGGATACACATTGCCGTCCTTGATGTCGGCTGTGCCGCCGCCCCACTGCACATCAATCACCCGCTCGCCACTGCGGTTGACCATATTGCGCAAATTGGAGCAATCGGCGCGGTGAATGCTCACGCCCTTGCCTCGGGTGACAAAGCCGCTGATCGCATCCGGAGGCGCAGGCTTGCAGCACTTGGCAAGCTGCGTGAGCAGCGAATCCACGCCCACCACCAACACGCCGCCTTTGCCTGAGGCGCCGGTCTGCCGAGGTTTGCGGATGGCGACAAAGTCCTCGTCTGCAGCAACCGGCTCGGGAGGGCGCAGCAGTATTTCAATGTTGCGCAGCGAGAACTCGTCTTTGCCCACGACTTCAAACAAATCGTCGGCGGTGTGAAAGCCCAGTTGTACAGCCAGGTCATCGAGCTTGAGTGCGGTTTTACCCTCGCGCTGCAAGAGTTTCTCGACTGCCTCGCGGCCCTTAGCCACTGTCTCGCCCATGGCCAAGGCATTGAACCAGGCCCGCACTTTGGCGCGAGCCCGGGGACTGACCAAAAAACCCAGTTCCGGGTTCAACCAGTCGCGCGAAGGACCGCCCTCTTTGACCGTCGTGATTTCCACCGTCTGGCCATTTTTGAGCGCTGTGTGCAGCGGCACCAATACCCCGTCCACCCGCGCCCCCCGGCAGCGATGGCCCAGAGTGGTATGCACGCTGTAGGCAAAGTCGACGGGTGTGGCGCCCTGCGGCAGCTCCACAATCGCCGCCTCCGGAGTGAGCACATAGATGCGATCGTCAAACACCGGTGCCTTGTCACCAGCGGAGGACCCGGCAAGGTGGCGGCCCGAGGTGCCGCTGGACAACTCACGCTCCCAGGCCAAAAGCTGGCGCAGCACCGCGATCTTGGCGTCGTAGGCACCGCTGGCCGACACCCCGGCATAGCCTTTGGCACCCGCCTCTTTGTACGCCCAGTGCGCGGCCACGCCGTGCTCGGAATGCTGGTGCATGGCCCCGGTGCGGATTTGCACCTCGATTGGCTGGCCGGCGGCGTCGCGCACGACGGTGTGCAAGGACTGGTAACCATTGCCCTTGGGCTTGGCGATGTAGTCGTCAAACTCTTCGGTCATCGGCACAAACTGGCTGTGCACCCAACTCAAAGCGGCATAACAATCGTCCACTGTGGGCACGATCACGCGCAAGGCGCGTATGTCAAACACCTGGGCAAAGTCCAGCGATTTGCCGCGCATTTTTTTGACGATGCTGTAAATGTGTTTGGGCCGACCCTGCACTTGCGCATCCAGCCCCTGGGCGCGCAAGTCGCGCTCCAGGTTTTGACGCACCGCCTCCACGGCTGACTCGCGCTCAGCGCGCTTTTGGTCCAGCCACTGGGCCACCTGGCGGTAGGTATCGGGCTCCAGAAAGCGGAATGACAGGTCTTCAATCTCCCACTTCACTTCCCAAATGCCCAAGCGGTTGGCCAGCGGCGCAAACACCTGCAGAGACTCCGCGGCCAGGCCGGACGGCAATGGCAGTTTGCTGGCAGCGAAGTGACGCAAGGTTTGCAGACGAGACGCTAAACGCAACATGACCACGCGCAAATCGCGCGAAAACGCCAGCAACATCTTGCGCACACTCTCGGTTTGCGCGGCGGCCGTTTGTGCCATGGGCGCAGCCTGCGCGCTTCGGCTAACGGCGTTTTGGGCGATACGCGCCATGCGTTGCAGGCGCACCAGCTTGGTCGTTTCCAGCGCCAGGTCGGCAAAGCTGTCGCCAAAGGCCTTGGCAATCACCTCGTGCGGCTTGTTCAGGTGCTCGCAGGCATAGACCAGGTAACTGGCAGCCTGCATGGCCTGCGAACCACCGATGGAGGCCAATATGGCGGCCACCGCGTCGGCATGGGCCAGGATGTTTTCGCCGGTATCGAGTACCGCATTGGCCAACAATGGCTCGGCAAAGGCCCGCGCGCGCGCCAGAGCGTCGGCCTGGGCAGGCAAGCTGTCAGCCGTGGCGGCGATCAATGCCGACGGTGTGCTGGAGCCCTCGTGGTCGTGGCGTTGCATGCAGCGTTGCGGTGGGCGCTCAACCGCCCGGCGAGAGCAAAAAGGACGCTACGGCGTCAGTTTGGTCCTGCGCCACCAGCGTAGGCGCATGGCCCACACCGGCAAACTCGACCAGACGCGCCTTGGGACCGCGCTGCGTCATCTGCAAAGCCGTGGCCTTGGACAGCAAATCAGAATCAGCGCCCCGGACGAGGAGGGTTTGTGCGGTGATGGCGTCATAGGCTTGCCACAGAAGTGCTTCTCCTTGCGCTGCCGACTCGGGCGTGGCTTGCCCAAAAGGCAGGGCAATCGCCGGGTCGTAGTGCAGGGCATAGACCGCTTCCTGCATTGCACCTTGGACGGCCTGGCCCACCTGGCGCAGCATGGGTTGGCTAAGTGCCAGCCACTGGGCGGGCGTGTGCGGACCAAAGCTGCTGGAAATGGACCACATGGCGTCAGCGGCCTGCTGCACCGAGGCGAACGGGCCTCCTTTACCCAAGTACTGGCCTATACGCTGCAAGGCAGACCATTCAATGACGGGGCCCACATCATTGAGCACCAAACGGCGAACCGGCACGCCCACGCTGGCCGCCAGGTTGCACACCACCATGCCGATCAGGCCGCCCATGCTGGTGCCGACCCAGTCCAGCGTGGTGGGCTTGAGTGCAGTCAGCAATGCCAGCATGTCGGCGGCGTAATGGGGAATCTGGTATCCCATGGGGTCTTTGAGCCAATCGCTTTTGCCGCGGCCCACCACATCGGGGCACACCACCCGCAGCGCCCCACCGGCACGCTCCACCAAGGCCTGGGCCAGCACGTCAAAGTCGCGCCCCTGGCGGGTCAGGCCATGCACACACACCACGGTATGCGCAGCGGTGGCGTCTCCCCACTGCCAGTAGGCCATGCGATGAGGCTCCGGCGTGCTGCAGGACAAAAAGTGCAAAGTAGGCTGGGACATGGTGCGGTGCGGCAGATTGATAATGCGGTGATCGTAATGGATGCAACCCCCAGGGGCCCCGCCCCGCACTGACCAAGAAGGACAACCCATGCTCAAAGGCAAAACCGCCCTCGTTACCGGCTCTACCAGCGGCATCGGCTTAGGGCTGGCCAAAGCACTGGCCGCCCAGGGCGCCAACATCGTGATGAATGGCTTTGGCGACGTCGAAGGCCCCAAAGCAGAAATTGCCGCATTGGGCGTTGCGGTGAGCTACCACGGTGCCGACATGAGCAAACCCGCCGAGATCGAGGCCATGGTCCG
>CAIWRE010000563.1 GCA_903914985.1 uncultured beta proteobacterium
ACGCGATTTACATGGCCGGTCTGGTGTTCGACTGGCTGCAGCGCCAGGGTGGCATTGCGGCCATTGAGGCGCAAAACATCGCCAAGGCGCAGTTGCTGTACCAGGCCATTGACCGCTCCAGCCTGTACTACAACCGCGTGTCACACGCCTGCCGATCACGCATGAACGTGCCCTTTTTTCTACGCAACGAATCGTTGAACGATGCGTTCTTACTAGGTGCCGCCAGCGCGGGCTTGCTGCAACTCAAGGGGCACAAGTCAGTAGGCGGCATGCGCGCGAGTTTGTACAACGCCATGCCGCTGGCCGGTGTGCAGGCGCTGGTGGATTACATGCAAGCCTTCGAGCGCACCCACGGCTGAACCGTGAAACAGGAAACTTTGATGAGCAAAACACTGTCTGAACTGCGTGTACAAATCGATGCCCTGGACCTGGAGCTCTTGGCCCTGCTCAACCGCCGTGCGGGATTGGCCCACGAGGTCGGTGAGCTGAAAAAGACCGAAGGCTCGGTCGTGTTTCGGCCCGAGCGCGAAGCGCAAGTCATCGGCAATTTGCAACACGCCAACGCCCAAACCAGCAACCACGGCACGCTCAAGCCCGAGAGCGTGGCCTTTATCTGGCGCGAAATCATGTCCGCCTGCCGCGCGCTGGAAGCGCCACAACGCGTGGCCTACCTGGGCCCCGCAGGCACCTTCAGCGAAGAGGCCGCGCTGCGTTTTTTTGGGTCCAGCATTTCGCACATTGCGTGCAATAGCTTTGACGAAGTCTTCCATGCCACCACGGCCGGCTCGGCGCAGTTTGGCGTAGTGCCCGTGGAAAACAGCACCGAGGGCGTAGTCACACGCTCCCTGGACCTGCTGCTGACGACCCCGCTGCACATCGTGGGCGAAATCAGCCTCATGGTGCGCCACCACCTGCTGCGAGCCAGCAACAGCCTGGACGACATCGAAGTGGTGATGGCGCATCCGCAAGCGCTGGCCCAATGCCAGCAATGGCTGACCACCCACCTGCCCCATGCCGAGCGCCGCGCAGTGTCCAGCAATGCCGAAGGCGCCCGCCTGGCCGCGACCAACCCCGGTTGGGCGGCCATTGCCAGCGAGCGCGCAGGCGCCGCCTTTGGCCTGCACTTGGCGGCCCGGGCGATCCAGGACGATGCGTTCAACCGCACCCGCTTTGTGGTCGTCTGCCTGCCAGACACCCTGCCCGCACCCGGTGCGAGCGGGCGTGACTGCACCAGCCTGGTGGTGTCGGTACCCAACCGTCCCGGCGCAGTGCACGACATGCTGGTGCCGCTCAAGCAGCACGGCGTGTCGATGACGCGGTTTGAGTCCCGCCCTGCCCGTTCGGGCCAATGGGAGTACTTCTTCTACATTGACTTGCAAGGTCATCCGTCGCAGCCCCATGTGCAGGCCGCGCTGCACGATTTGCAACAGCTCTGCGCTTTTTACAAAGTGCTGGGCACCTACCCTTTGGCCGACTGAAGGCGGCGAAGGGGGAACCAAGCGTGATGTTTCAACAACTCGGCCTCGTGGGCTGCGGTCTGATGGGCGGCTCATTCGCCTTGGCGCTCAAGCGCGCCGGGCTGGTAGGACGCGTGGTGGGTTTCAGCCCATCGGCATCCACCCGGGAGCGCGCCCTGTCCATGGGAGTCGTGGACGCCGTGGCAAACAGTGCAGCAGAGGCTGCTCAAGGCTCCGACCTGGTGCTGGTGGCAGTGCCTGTGGCTGCCACTGAGTCCACGTTGGCCGCTCTGGCTGGCGCCTTGTCGCC
>CAIWRE010000564.1 GCA_903914985.1 uncultured beta proteobacterium
CCACACCGAACTGGGCACCCTGCCCTACCTGAGCGGCACGCTCACGCCAGTGTGGGAACTGCTGTCGGCGCGCATTCAGTAGCCGCACCCGTAGCCGCCCCGCGCACGCCATGGCCCAGTTTTTTGAAGTTCACCCGGACAATCCGCACCCGCGCTTGCTCAAGCAGGCTGTGGCGCTGCTGGAAAAAGGCGGCGTATTGGCCGTACCTACCGACTCCAGCTATGCACTGGTGTGCCAGTTGGACGACAAAGCGGCCGCGGACCAGTTGCGGCGCATTCGCGGCGTGGACGATAAGCACCACCTCACCTTGCTGTGCCGCGACCTGAGTGAACTGGCCAACTACGCGCGGGTGGACAACCGGCAGTTCCGGCTGGTGAAGGCGGCCACACCCGGCCCCTACACCTTTATTCTGGAAGCCAGCAAAGAAGTGCCGCGCCGCCTGAGCCACCCCTCGCGCAAAACCATTGGCCTGCGCGTGCCGGAACACAAAACGCTGCAAGACCTGCTTACGCTCTTAGGCGCACCCCTGCTGGCCACCACACTCATTCCCCCCGGCGAGACCGACGCCCTCAACGACGCCCAAGACATCCGCGAACGCTTTGAGCACCAACTCGCTGGTGTGATCGACGCTGGCGCCTGCGCCCTGGAGCCCACCACGGTGGTCGATCTGACCAGCGGCGAGGTAGAGCTGGTACGCCAGGGCGGCGGCAGCTTGGCACGCCTGGGTTTGTAGACCGCCCCCCATCAATAGAAAGCCGCTGTGGACCTTGCCCATCTGATTCAAACCGTCGCGATCTACGCGATTCCGGTGATTTTTTCGATCACCCTGCACGAAGCCGCGCACGGCTATGCCGCGCGCTACTTCGGCGACAACACCGCCTGGACTTTGGGCCGCGTGTCGCTCAACCCCATGAAGCACATCGACCCCATGGGCACCATCGTGCTGCCGCTTGCTTTGTACTTTGCGACTTCGGGTGCGTTTTTATTTGGCTTTGCCAAGCCGGTACCGGTGAACTTTGCGCGCCTGCGCAACCCCAAGCGCGACATGGTATGGGTGGCCTTGGCAGGCCCTGCTGCGAATTTTGTGCAAGCACTGTTCTGGGGTGTGGCGCTGTACGTTTTGCAAGGGGCGGGCATGAGCGAACCGTTTTTTCTGAAGATGTGCCAGGGCGGCGTGCTGACCAATGTGGTGATGTTTGTGTTCAACCTGTTCCCCATTCCGCCCCTGGACGGGGGACGTATTTTGGTCGGTCTCTTGCCCTGGCGCCAGGCCATGGCGCTGTCGCGCATTGAGCCCTGGGGCTTTTACATCGTCATGGCGCTGGTTGTGACCAAGGTCATCAACACCTTTTGGATGATGCCGCTCATGCGCTTGAGTTACGACGTCCTCGACCTTTTGTTAAGTCCGCTGCGCATGCTTGTGCAATAAATTTTTGAATTCCCAAGAGCTGCTGAACCACCATGAGCACCATCCGTTTTTTGACCGGCATCACCACCTCGGGCACGCCGCATTTGGGCAACTACGTGGGCTCCATCCGCCCCGCCGTGGCGGCCAGCCTGCGCCCGGGTGTGGAGAGCTACTACTTTCTCGCCGACTACCACGCGCTCATCAAAATTGACGAGCCCGCGCGCATTCAGCGCTCTACGCTGGAGATCGCCGCCAGCTGGCTGGCTGCGGGCCTGGACCCGGCGCGTGTGGTGTTTTATCGCCAGTCTGACGTGCCCGAGATTCCCGAACTCACCTGGATTTTTACCTGCGTCACCGGCAAAGGCGTGCTCAACCGCGCCCACGCCTACACAGCCTCGGTGGACAAAAACCTGGCCGCAGACGCCGACCCCGACGATGATGTGACGGCG
>CAIWRE010000565.1 GCA_903914985.1 uncultured beta proteobacterium
AGCCGTCAATGTCAATCGTGAAGTAGTACTGGGGCGCATCGGGAATGGCCGCCAGCACGCCCTCCACCCCCATCTTGCGCACTTGGCGCACCGAGTAAATCTGCGAGCCTGCGGCACGGGCGGCGTCGTAGTCGTCGCGGTTGCTGGAGGACACATTGCGAATGCCGAGCTGCGTCATGCCGGTAATGTGGCTCATCTCGGACGCGCGGCGCAGCGGGTTGCCGTGGCCGTAGCGCACGCCGTGGCGCTCATCCACAAAGTCCAGGTGCGCATCAAAGTGCACGATATGGATGGGGCCCTGGCCGTCAAAAGCCTTGATCACCGGCGCGTGGATGGAGTGGTCGCCCCCCAGCACCAAAGGCATGGCACCGCTGGCCAGGATTTTGCGGATCGCGTATTCGGTGTTGGCATGGCTTTTTTCCATGTCGGTGTGGACGATGTCCGCGTCGCCCACGTCGACCATGCGAATTTGGTCGCGGGTGAGGTACATGACGTCATCTTCATGGTCATACGCACCCGCGTGGCCAAACGAGAACAGTGTGGACGCCTCGCGAATGGCGCGGGGCCCGAAGCGCGCACCGGGACGCCACTGCGTGCCCATGTCGTTGGGCACGCCAATCACCGCCACATCGGCGTCAATGGCGTTCCAGTCCACGCAGACCGGAGATTTGGCAAAGGTGCAGTGGCCTACAAAGGGCAGGTCCAGGCGGCCGGATTGGTAGGAGTTTTCAGTCATAGCAGGCATTGTCGCTGACACTTAGTTCGGCTGGGCAGGCGTCTCGGATGCGGCCTGTGCTGCCCTGCGGGCTTCAATCATTTCGCGGTTTTTTTCCGCATGGGCGTCTCCTCGCTTGGCCGCCTTGCTGTAGTACATCAATGCGCGACTCTCGTCAGCGGCTACGCCGTACCCGTGGTCAAACATAAAACCCAAATTGCACAGAGCCGTTGCATTGCCCTGGTCAGCCGCGAGTCGATACCAGCGCAGGGCTTCGGGGTATTCGCAGGCCACACCCTTGCCGTTGCTGTACATGAATCCCACTTTGGCCTGGGCTGGGGCATGACCTTGCGCCGCAGCCAGCCGGTACCAACGCATGGCCTCAAGGTTGTCCTCCTCCACGCCCTCACCGTGCTCGTACATCACGCCAAGCTGCAATTGGGCTGGCGCGTAGCCCTGCGCTGCCGGGCCCCGCACCCAGCGCAAGGCTTCGGCGTAATCGCGCTTGACGCCTAGGCCGCCCTCAAAAATACGTGCCAGACAACACTGGGCAACCAGATGTCCCAGGGCCGCGGCCAGCCTATACCAGCGCACGGCTTCAAAGTAATCCTGTTCCACGCCGTGGTGGTTTTCGTACATGCTGCCAATGAAGAAATGGGCGTCGGCATGCTTTCCTGAGGCCGCCAACTTGTACCAGCGCATGGCTGCGGCGAAATCCTGCTTGGTGCCATGTCCGTTTTCAAACATCTGGCCCAATGCGCAGCGCGCCGCAACGTGGCCCTGCGTGGCCGCCTCTTGGTACCAGTGGATGGCCTTTTCATAGTCCACCGATTCGCCCAGACCCCGATCCAACAGCGACCCCAGACGGAACTGGGCTTCGGCCATGCCTTGCTCCGCCGCTGTTTCAAAGCAGCGCAGGGCTTCGCGGTAATTTTGGGCGACGCCCTGCCCTTGCTCATGCATCAGACCCAAGGTGAACTGCGCGTGCGCCTCGCCCTTGGCGGCGGCTTCGCGGCGCTTGTTCACTTCGGCCTCAATGGCGGCCGCAATCTCTTTTTGCTGCTGCAGCAGTTCTTCCAACAGGCTCATATCAGGATCCTTGTCAGCGGCCGGGCGGGCGCTGATTCGCCAAGCCCTCAACGGCAGCACTTGAATCGCAATTATCAATAAATTTTGATCAATTCAGGACTTCTGACAAATGCGTCAGAAACATATCTGCAGACAGAAAAATCACGAACACAAAGGAACAGGGCTATGGCGAAATCGGTTCACCGCGTGCGCTGCCAGGCGCGCATGCAGCGACCCAAAAAAGACGGAGGGAAAAATAGAAAAACCCTTGCAAATCAATGACTTGCAAGGGTTTTGCGTTTTGGCGGAGTGGACGGGATACCGAACAACCCAATAGGCCGTTGATATGTAACACTTTTGGTAAATTCTGGATGAATTGCCCCCCTTATTGACCCAAGGACCGTACAGGGGTCGCCGGTGTTGATACGCTTTTGGCAGAGAAAAAGGATGTCCCCCTCTGTAAATCACCAAATTTCGGCCTAAAAACTGATCTTCTAACCGGCGACCTTTTTCGTAAACAGGGGTCAAAATTTTTGGGTTTTTTTCTGACCCCTGTTCTGACCCCTGTTCTGACCTCAGTCGCTTGTGCCGTGGACAATCAAATGATGACCACCGACATCACCAAACAACAACGCGCTTCAATCGAAGCCCAAGCTCATGATCTAGCCCAAGCAAACAAGGGGTGGCTGATGGGGCTCGAACCTAAGACAAGATGGCACACAGGGGCTTACAGGGGCATGTAAGTGCTTGATTTCATTGAAAACACGAGACATTCATTCCCCTCCATTCCCATGAATTGTCCCCGGATTGTCCCCGGGGCATAGTTTTCAAACGCCCTGCCCCAGCTCAGTCCTTGCCGTAGTTCGGCGACCTGGGGCCGAAGAGCAGTCCGTTGCTCTTTTCCCCGGTTGCCAGCAGCCGCTCAGTTGCCATGCCTGAGTACTTGTGGCTGTTATCGAAGGTGCTGGCC
>CAIWRE010000566.1 GCA_903914985.1 uncultured beta proteobacterium
ATTGCGACCGGTTTCACGCCGCCTGCCAAGGGCGAAGTCCGCTGGAAAGGTCGTGGTCTGGCCGAAGCGCCTGAGGCTTTTCACGCCGATCTCTTGTACCTGGGGCACGCACTGGCATTGAAAGACGAACTCTCGGCCCTGGAAAACCTGGAGGCCGACGCGGCCATCGCCGGCCGCGCCTTCGTACTGAGCGACGCAGCCGCCGCATTGCAGAGTTTGGGTCTGCGTGGTCGTACCAAATTGCCGGTACGGGTGCTGTCCCAGGGACAGAAGCGCCGCGTGGCCTTGGCGCGCCTGATGTTGCAGTCGGCTACCGTGTGGGTGTTGGACGAGCCCTTCGTTGCCTTGGATGCCCAGGCCCAGGCTTGGGTGGCAAACGCCATCTCAATGCATGTGCATCGCGGGGGCATGGCTTTATTCACCAGCCACCAGGCCGTTGACTTGCAAGGGCGGGGCGCAAGCTACCGCTTGTCGGCATGAGCGCATTTTTTGCTGTGGTGCAGCGTGATGTGCGGCTTGCGATGCGGCGCAAGAGTGAGGTACTGACGGCCTTGTTCTTCTTCGTGGTGGTGGCGACTCTGTTTCCCTTGGGTATCGGCCCGGAACTGGACGTTTTGCGAAAAATTGCCCCCGGCATTTTGTGGGTCGGCGCCTTGTTGGCGAGCCTGCTGTCGCTGGGGCGCTTGTTTTCGGCAGACTTTCAGGACGGCACTTTGGAGCAAATGGCGCTGTCCTCGACACCTCTGCCTTTATTGGTGGGCGCCAAAATCTTGGCACACTGGCTGCTGTCAGGCCTGCCATTGGCCTTGCTGGCTCCGGTGTTGGCTTTGCAATTTGACTTGGACGCGAGCGCCATGGGGGTGTTGGTGCTCACGCTGCTGGTCGGCACGCCGCTGTTGTCGCTGATCGGCGCCATTGGCGCCGCATTGACCCTGGGTGTGCGCGGCGGCGAAGTGTTACTGTCGTTGCTCGTGCTGCCTCTGTATATTCCGGCTTTGGTGTTTGGCGCGGGGGCGGTGGAGGCGCAGATCAGTGGCGTTGGTTACGCGGCCCATGTGTCAATTTTGATGGCTATGCTGGTGCTGGCAGCCTTTTTTGGTCCCTGGATGTGTTCGGCCGCGCTGCGGGTGGCACTTGAGTAAATGAAATTTAGCAATATTCACTGGTTCCACTGGGCTGCGCCCCAAACCTTTTACCCCCTGGCGGGCAAGCTGTGGCGTCCATTCGCCGTGCTGGCGGCGGTGCTGGCCATTGCCGCGCTGTATTTGGGTTTTTTCGTGGCACCCACTGATTTTCAGCAGGGTGAGGGTTACCGCATTATTTTTGTGCACGTTCCCGCTTCGTGGATGTCCATGGTGATTTACCTGGCCATGGCGTTTTGGGCATTTTTGGGGTTTACCTTCAATACACGCTTGTCCGGGATGATGACCCAGGCCCTGGCGCCCACCGGCGCCTTGTTTACCTTTTTGTCCTTGTGGACCGGCGCGCTGTGGGGTAAACCCATGTGGGGCGCCTGGTGGGTCTGGGACGCACGCCTGACCTCCGAGCTGATTTTGTTTTTTCTCTACATGGGCTACATCGCCCTGACCAGCGCGATCGACGACCCGCGCCGCGCGGACAAGGCCGGTGGCCTGCTGGCGCTGGTGGG
>CAIWRE010000567.1 GCA_903914985.1 uncultured beta proteobacterium
CAAACTCATCGCTGATACCGTTGCCGCCCATCATGTCGCGCGCCATGCGGGCAATGTCCAAAGACTTGCCGCAGGAATTGCGTTTGAGAATGGAGGTAATTTCCACCGAGGCTGTGCCTTCGTCTTTCATACGGCCCAGGCGCAGGCAGCCCTGCAGGCCGAGCGCGATTTCGGTTTGCATGTCGGCAAGTTTTTTCTGAATCAGTTGGTTGGCTGCCAGGGGACGGCCAAACTGCTGGCGGTCCAGGGTGTATTGGCGTGCCCGCATCCAGCAGTCTTCGGCCGCACCCAAAGCGCCCCAGGCGATGCCATAGCGCGCGCTGTTCAGGCAGGTGAACGGCCCTTTGAGGCCTTGCACTTCGGGGAAAGCGTTTTCTTCCGGGCAAAACACACCGTCCATCACGATTTCACCGGTGATGCTGGCGCGCAAACCCACTTTGCTGTGAATGGCCGGAGCGCTTAAACCGGCCATGCCTTTTTCCAAAATGAAGCCGCGAATCGGGCCCACCGCACCACTCTCGGACACTTCTTTGGCCCAGACCACAAACACGTCGGCGATCGGACTGTTGCTAATCCACATCTTCGCGCCGCTGAGCTTGTAGCCTCCCGCCACCTTCTGGGCGCGGGTCGCCATGGACGCGGGGTCGGAGCCATGGTCCGGCTCGGTCAGGCCAAAACAGCCGATCCACTCGCCGGTGGCAAGTTTAGGCAGGAACTTCTGGCGTTGGCCTTCGGTGCCGAACTCAAAGATCGGCACCATCACCAGCGAGCTTTGCACGCTCATCATGGAACGGTACCCGCTGTCCACGCGTTCGACTTCACGCGCGATCAGGCCATAGGAGACGTAATTCAGTGCCGGCCCGCCATAGGCTTCGGGAATCGTCGGCCCGAGCAGGCCGAGCTCGCCCATTTCCCGAAAAATCGCGGGGTCGGTCGTGCCGTTGCGAAACGCCAGCGTCACACGCGGCAGCAGTTTGTCCTGGCAATAGGCGGCGGCGGCGTCGCGCACCATGCGCTCGTCGTCACTGAGTTGGCTGTCGAGCAAGAAGGGGTCTTGCCAGTTGAATGCGGCGTGGGCCATGGGGCGGATCTCCAAAAATTCGGCGTTAAGCCCCCAATGGTAGCCCTTGCGCAGAGCGCCCGGACATCAACGCAGTGCAATCGGGCCGTACCAGGCGATCGCGTTACTGTGGGTGTTGTCGCTGTCGGTCATCAGCCCAATGCCGACGAGCGCGCCGGGCGCCTCACCAAAAGCCCGAACAAAGTCAGTCCGGATATCGCGCTCATAGCTGCGCCATTGCTTTACGCCCTGGGGCCCGGACTCCACAACGAGCTTGCGAATGCGGTCGGTGCGCGGGTTCAAAATCACGCTATCGACGGGCCGCTGGTTGCACCACACGTACATCAAAGTGGCATAGGGCATTTCCTCCCCGGTCACCAAACGGGTCAATTCGTTGAGCATGGCGTTTTTGGGAGAAAACGTTCCGCGATCCCCCTCAAAGGCCAGCACCAGACGCACCGGCGAATCGTCGAAATCACGGTTTGCCATGTCTGCCTCGTTAATCAAGGCTGGAACAAGCCAAGAAAAGGCGATGTGCGCCAGATCGTCTGGTTCGATGCGCACAGCTTTTCGCAGCATGCTGGCCGACGATCGGGCGTCAGCCTTGAGCGCCGTGCGTTGCCCGTTGCCGTCCAATGGCGCACGGGTGTCCAGAGAGTAAACCGTGGGCGACTTGGCCGGGAATCGAACTTCATGCCAGGCAGCCTGGTCTTGCGCAGCCCATTGCTTTTGGACCAACGCCAGGGCTGGAGCTGCAGTTGGGCCAGGTGCGGAGCAGCCTGTCACCAGCCCCGCCAGCAGCAGGGCCAGGCCACGCAAAGTGGCACTGAGAAGGGGTGCAGGCTTGGCGCTGAAATATTTCATGGGCGAAAGAGTAGCGATGCTTTGCAGAAGTGGTATCGAGTGAAACCCGCAACAATGGGCCAAGAATCTGTGATTTCATACAGTATTATGGGAAATGGCCAAAGAAAAATCAGTTTTTGTTTGCTCGGAGTGCGGCGGGAGCAGCCCGAAGTGGCTGGGCAAATGCCCGCATTGCAATGCTTGGAACACGCTGCTCGAAACTTCGTTCGCCTCCACAGAGGGGTCGGTCAAGAACCGCTTTGCCTCTTTGGCAAAAACCGCGGAAGTGGCGGTGCTTTCCAACATAGAGGCCAGTGACTTTGAACGCAC
>CAIWRE010000568.1 GCA_903914985.1 uncultured beta proteobacterium
GCGCAAATTATTTTGGGCAACACCTTCCACCTGTGGATGCGTCCGGGCTTGGACGTGGTACAAAGTTTTGGTGGTCTGCATGCGTTTGAAAAATGGGACAAGCCCATCCTGACCGACTCGGGGGGCTTTCAGGTCTGGAGTCTGGGCGCCATGCGCAAGATCACCGAAGAGGGTGTGAAGTTCTCGTCACCGGTGAATGGCGACAAGCTGTTTTTGACGCCCGAAATCAGCATGCAGATCCAGACCACGCTGAACTCTGACATCGTCATGCAGTTCGACGAGTGCACGCCCTATTTGTCGGTGGAGGCCAAAACCAAGGGGCAAGTGACGACCGAGCACGAAGCCAGAGCCTCCATGGCGCTGAGCCTGCGCTGGGCCGAGCGCTGCAAAACCGAATTCGCCCGCTTGAACAACCCCAATGCGCTCTTTGGCATCGTGCAAGGAGGCATGTTTGAGCATTTGCGTGACGAGTCGCTGGCGGGCTTGGAGGCGCTGGACTTTCCCGGGATTGCCGTGGGTGGCCTGTCGGTAGGCGAGCCCAAAGAAGACATGCTGCGCCTGCTGCGCCATGTGGGCCCGAAGCTGCCTGCCCACAAGCCGCACTACCTGATGGGCGTGGGCACGCCCGAAGACCTGGTGGCCGGCGTGCAAAACGGTATTGATATGTTTGACTGCGTCATGCCCACCCGCAATGCGCGCAACGGCACCTTGTTCAGCCGCTATGGCGATTTGAAAATTCGCAACGCCCGCCACAAAAGCGACCCGCAGCCGCTGGACACCACCTGTACCTGTTATGCCTGTGCAGGCACCAGTGGCGTGTCGTGGGACCAGGGTGGCCGCGAAGGCTTCAGCCGCGCCTACCTGCACCACCTAGACCGCTGCGGCGAGATGCTGGGCCCCATGTTGGCCAGCATCCACAACCTGCATTACTACCTCAACCTCATGCACGAGGTGCGCGACGCGTTGGACATAGGACGATTCGGCGCCTTTGTGGCGCAATTCCACGCCGACCGGGCCCGTGGCGTCTGAACCAGGCCTGCCACGGGGCTTTGCTACACTGACCGCCATGTTTATTCACCGCATCAGCATTACAGGTTGCAGCGACCGGGGAGCCTGGCCCTGGCGGATCTGCCTGGCCTTGCCAGCGCCTGGTGCGATGCGGGTGGCTTGAAGACCGCGGTCTTCTGCCTTGACCTGGCGGCCCATGCGCAGCGCGCCTGAGCGGCACGGGGTCCACCCACCAGGATCCCGCATTCAGCGCGAACTGAATCCCTATCCGCATTGCGCATGGATTTTGCGTGCCGCACCAGCGAACGCGATCTGCGCCCCGAATTTTGAAAAGGCATGAACCCGCCGTGACTTCCCAGACCACCGAGACTGAGTTTTCTGCCCTGGCCGCCCAGGGCTACAACCGCATCCCCTTGAGCGCCCAGGCCTTTGCCGACCTGGAAACCCCGCTGTCGCTTTACCTCAAGCTCACGGGCAACGCGCCCTACACCTTTTTGTTGGAGTCGGTCGTAGGGGGCGAGCGCTTCGGGCTCATCGTGTTCGCATGCACGGTGAATCCCAGCGGCGCGAACCGCGCGGCGAAGCGAGCCACGCGCAGGATGCGCACGGGATCTTCGACGAAGGCGTCGGAC
>CAIWRE010000569.1 GCA_903914985.1 uncultured beta proteobacterium
AACCGCAGCGTGGAGCTTTATGGCGTTACCCATCTGCGCGATTCCCGCCCCTGGACGTGGACTTCCACCCGATTGAACGAACGTGAGCAACGGCTGCGATCGGCTGACGATCGCTCCTATATTGCAGGCGGTGATTCGCCTGGCATCTTTGCGGATACCTGGGACACCAGTCAAAGCGTGTTCTCTGGTCTGGGCCAATTGCAGACCAAAGCTTGGTTGCTTGGCGGTGGATTGGTAATGGCCGCAAGATTGCTGGACCATCCTGTTGATGATTGGGTCCAGGCTCGTCAAGCGCAGCCTTGGAGCCAAGTCGGCACGGTAAGCAACGCCGTTCCTTACGCATTGGCAGCGGGCGCCGGCATGCTGTGGATGGGCATGGCGGGCGATGAAGTTTCGACAACGGCGAAAACCGCACTCACCGCCGCAGCGCTGACGCTTGGAACCAATGCATTGACCAAGTACGCAGTGGGCCGTGCGCGCCCTTTGGAAGACCGGGGGGCCGGTCAACTCGACGGATTCCAAGCCACTGCCTCGCAGTCGAGTTTTGCTTCCAACCACGTGGCCATCGCCTTTGCCATCGCTACCCCGTTTGCGCAGGCTTATGAGCAACCTTGGTTGTACGGATTGGCGGCCAGCACAGCCATCGGTCGCCTGCAAAGCCGTGAGCATTGGTTGTCAGACACGGTGGCGGGAGCTTTGATGGGCTACGCGATCGGTTCGTTGGCATATCAGCAACAACAATCCCATCGCAAAACGCCCCGTCTGACTGTGGGCGACCGCAGCGTCACGGCGAGCTGGAGTTTTTAGTTAGCGCTTGTCTGCGGGTCGCGCATATTCCGCACGCTTCATGTCCAGATAGTCTGCGCGTGGCATTTCGTAGAGTTGAACAGGGTACCTCTGCGTTTCGTCGTACCAGCATGCTGTCATCCGGCTGAACCGATGCGCAGGCAACTCGATTGCGGAAAATTGCAATGCACACCCCAGTGCGATGAAGTAGCGCATGGTATTGCGCTCGATGATGCCGCGCACACCGCCCACCAAATGTTCACTACCCGCTTCGGTCGAGAACCCGACTTTCCCGCGGCCCAGTGTTTGCAAATACATCTCCGTGGCAAAGCGTCCGGCCATGCTGCTGCGGTAGCTGTAGTGCAAATGGATAAAGGCCTGATCGCCAGGCAGCGATATGGCTCGAAGGCGCAAAGTGCCGTCTTTGGTACCCATCGGTCCAGTGCTGGAGCTTAAGAGCGTTTCCAATACGGGTGCCTGCACCTTGGAGCTGGAAAAATGAAAGTCCATGGCCATCGTGCTGCTCAGGTCTTGCGGGCCTTTGGTGCCCATTTGCAGGAGCAACACCGGGCTGTTGCGGTCAACGCCCGAGGTGCAGTTTTTGGAGTTGCTCATCAGGAGCAGTATTTCGCACCAGCGAACTGGATCGCGGTTGATCTGCTCCAGGCGCTGCAGGGCAAAATCCATCACGGCGTAAATATCCCCGTTGGTCCGGTCGGATGATTCGGACGAGTTCAGTACCAGCCCGCCTCGCAGGGGACTTTGCGCCAGACGCGGACGCAGGTTCTGGTACATCTGCTGCATCTCCAAGGCCTCCGGCGTTTGAGCCCGTAGCGGGGACCAGGCATAGGTGCACCCGAGCAACAAAATCAGGTAGGCAAAGCAGTGCATCGTGGGACGGAAATAAGGGATGAGGCTAGCCGATGGTACGCCTGCTAGTGGTACGCTACAGCACTGAAGAAATGCCCAACCACTGTGCTTCGATCGGGACACCAACTTGCCAGAAAAAATCGTCGTAAACCACTTGTACAAAGTGTTTGGTTCCCAGCCCGAGCGAGCCATGGAGATGCTGCGCGCAGGACTGACCAAAGACCAGATACTGGCCCAAACCGGCATGGTCGTCGGGGTGCGGGACGCCAACTTCACTGTGAACGAGGGCGAAATTTTTGTCCTGATGGGCCTGTCGGGATCCGGCAAATCCACCTTGATCCGCCTGCTGAATCGGCTCGTGGAGCCCACCCACGGACAGGTTTTGCTGGGCGGCCAGGACGTAGCCGCCATGAGCAAAAAGGCGCTCATTGAACTGCGTCGCAAAGACCTGGCCATGGTCTTTCAGTCCTTCGCCCTGTTGCCGCATCTCTCGGTACTGCAAAACACGGCCTTTGGGCTGGAAGTGGCTGGCGTGGAGAGAAAAGCCCGTGAACTACATGCGATGGAGGTGCTGGACCAGGTCGGGCTGCGTAGCTTTGCCCACCAAATGCCTGCGGCGCTTTCAGGCGGCATGCAGCAGCGGGTGGGACTGGCACGCGCATTGGCCGTTGACCCGTCACTCATGCTGATGGACGAGGCCTTCTCGGCCTTAGATCCGCTCAAGCGCACCGAAATGCAGGAGTTGCTGTTGCAGTTGCAAAAAGAGCAGCAGCGCACCATTGTGTTTGTATCCCACGACCTGGACGAGGCTTTTCATATTGGTAACCGCATTGCGATCATGGAAGGCGGACGGATTGTGCAAATTGGCACGCCGGATGAAATTTTGCGAAATCCCAGTGACGCGTATGTGCGCGCCTTCTTTAAGGGGGTAGATGTCAAAAAGTACCTGCTCGCCCAGGACGTTGCCCGCAGCGATGAGGTCTTGCGGATACAACCCACAGCCGATGCCCGCACGGACATGGCGGAAGCCGTGGCGCGACTGCGCCAGAGTGGTCAAAGCCACGCGTTTGTGGTGGGGGATGATGGGCGCTGGCAGGGAGGCGTATCCCTGGATGGCCTCATGCGCGGTCTGGACAGCGGGTCCACCAGCTTGCAAAGTCTGTATCTCGAGGGCATCGCTCCCGTGTCCGCGTCCCTGAGCTTGAACGCGCTGATTGGGCGCATCGTGCAGCAGCCCGTGCCTTTGCCGGTGCTGGATGCGCAGCAGCGCTATTTAGGTGCTGTGACGCAAACGGTGTTGTTGAAAAAAATGGTGGACTTGGATTTGCAGGAGAGCCGCGATGAGTGAATTTCTGCCCTTGGGCGACTGGGTGGATCAAGGCGTCAAGTTTGTGATTGACAACGACGGCGGTACGCTGGAGCGCTTGGGCTCGGGCATCGGCCTCTTTACCGAGTGGGTGGAGCTCGGCTTGCAAGCGCTCCCTGTCAGTGTGGTGAGCCTGCTGTTGGTGGGCACCGCCGCATGGCGGGTGGGCTGGCGCTTTGCCCTGTTTTGCGTTGCCTGCTGCTTCGTCATTTATGACACAGGCTTTTGGCCACAGACCATGGTCACACTGGCGCTGGTGTTTGCGTCCACCCTTATCAGCCTGCTGCTCGGTCTGCCTTTGGGTATTGGCGTAGCAGCGAGCCGCCGCATGGCGGCCGTGGTACGCCCGACGCTGGACTTTATGCAAACCATGCCCGCATTTGTGTACCTGATTCCAGCAGCCATGTTGTTTGGATTGGGGCGGGTGCCCGGGGTACTTGCCACGGTGATCTTTGCCATGCCACCCGTCGTACGACTCACCAGCTTGGGTATTCGACAGGTCAACAAAGAGCAGGTGGAAGCTGGCATCACCTTTGGCTGCACGCCGCTTCAGGTGCTGCTGAAGGTGCAAATCCCCGGCGCACTGCCGTCCATCATGGCGGGCATCAACCAGACCATCATGATGGCGCTTTCTATGGTGATCATCGCGTCCATGGTAGGGGCGGGCGGTTTAGGTAATGATGTGTTGTCGAGCATTCAACGCCTGGACATTGGCCTCGGATTTGAGTCGGGCCTGGCGGTGGTGCTGCTGGCTATCATGCTCGATCGCATTACCGAAACCTTTGGTGTTGCCGCGCCGAAGCGCAACTGGCGCTCCAGGTTCGGCTTGGGCGAGCGCCCGGTTGGAGCGGACACGAAGTGAACCGAAGCGACAGCAGCCCGTCACTTGCGGTGCCCAAGTACCGTTTCCTGTTCCTGACCTTGCCGCAGTACTCCATGATTGCGCTCTCCAGCGCAGTGGAAGCCTTGCGCATGGCCAATCGGGTGGCCAAAAATGAGGTTTATCAATGGGCGCTGGCCAGCATGGACGGGGAGCCCGTGGCCGCGAGCAATGGCTTGACCATGGCGCCCACAGTGGGTCTGGCCGATGCCGGCGACGCGCAGATTGTTTTTGTGTGTGGCGGTTTGGACATTGAGGCCGCGTGCACCCCCGACGTGCTGGCTGCTTTGCGGCGGCTGGGCCAGCGGCAGACGGCACTTGGTGCTTTGTGCACCGGTGGCTATGCGCTGGCCAAGGCGGGATTGTTAGACAAGTACAAAGCTGTGGTGCATTGGGAAAACATGACCGCACTGGAGGAACAGTTTCCCAAGGTCATTTTCTCGCGCCAGCTCTTCGCCATTGACCGGGACCGCTTTACCTGCTCCGGCGGCGTCGCACCGCTGGATTTGATGCTCAACATCATTCAAAGCCATCTCGGGCCCCATGTGGCGCCCATGATTTCAGAACAATTCATTCTGGACCGCATTCGCAACGACCAGGACCGCCAGCACGTGCCGTTGATGGCCCGTGTGGGTCTGTTTCATGAAAACCTGATTGAAGCCGCGGCCCTGATGGAGGCCAATTTGGAAGAGCCCCTGTCGCTCGACGAAATTGCATCGCTGGTGGGCGTATCGCGTCGCCAGATTGAGCGCTTGTTTAAGCGCTACGTGGGCGAGGTGCCCACCAAATACTACCTGGACATGCGTCTTCGACGCGCCCGCAGCCTGCTTTTGCAAACCGCCATGTCGGTGATGGAGATCGCGGTGGCTTGCGGCTTTCAATCACCGCCGCATTTTTCCAAGTGCTACCGCGATTTGTTTGGCCACACGCCCAGTGCGGAGCGGCGCAACAGTCGCCTGGCATTGTTATCACCAGGCGCTGCGCCCAAAGGAAATTAGCGGAAAACCACCGTTCGGCTGCCGTTCAGGAATACGCGGCGCTCAATGTGAAAGCGCACGGCGGTGGCCAGTGCACGGCACTCGGAGTCGCGTCCTGCCGCCGCCAGTTTTTCAGGTGTATAGGTGTGGTCGACCCGCTCGACAAACTGCTCGATGATGGGGCCTTCGTCCAGGTCGGCCGTGACGTAGTGCGCCGTGGCACCTGTGAGTTTCACACCACGGGTGTGGGCCTGGTGGTAGGGCTTGGCACCCTTGAAACCGGGCAGGAACGAGTGGTGGATATTCATGGCCCGGCCGCGCAGATTGCGGCACAACTCGTCCGAGAGCACTTGCATGTAGCGCGCCAGAATGACCAGTTCACTGTTGGTTTCGGTCACGATGTCCAGCAGACGTGCTTCCTGCGCGGCCTTGGTCTCGGGGGTGACGGGAAGGTGCACGTAGGGAATACCGTGGGACTCCACCAATGACTTCAGGTCGGGGTGGTTGGACACCACGGTGGTGATGTCCATATTGAGCTCACCTGTACGTTGGCGGTACAACAAGTCCACCAAGCAGTGGTCAAATTTGGACACCATGATCAGCACGCGGGGCTTTTTGGCTCCGTCGTAAATGGACCAATCCATTTCCTCTTTGACCGCAACTTCCGCGAACTGGCTGCGCAACTCCTCCAAGGCAGGCGTTTGCTCCGGGTCCCCGTAAAACGTGACGCGCACAAAGAACCGTTCGCTCAGAATGTCGTCAAATTGCTGCATATCGGTGATGTAGCAGCGGCGCGAGGCCAAAAATCCGGACACTACAGCGACAGTTCCCAGGCGGCTGGCACAACTGGCGTTCAAGATGTAATGCGGTTTGCCTTCAAGCGCGACGGACATGGCGGGATTCTCCTGTTGTATTGGTGGTGAGGGCACTGTGCACACGGCCCAAACAAGTGGCTGGAGTCTATGGATTCCAATATTGAGATGTTATCTGCCCGCGACGATGAATTCCCCTTCAACGACGCAAAGCGGGGCGATGGCGGCAATTGTTTGCATTGCATTCACGTGCAATTCGCCTGTCGTATGGTGACAATCCCAAGTCGCTAAACTGTCAGTGCGTCAGTCGAGTGACCCGTACATTGCAATCACATTTTCGCGACCCTGCTGAGGGCGCCTGAAACCAACACTTAGGAGTTAGCCGTGGCAGATGATTTTGACGACTTGGATCTGAATACTCTCAATGACGAAGAGTTAACAGAGCAGGTGCATGACGATTTGTACAACGGCTTGCGCGACGAGGTGATTGAAGCCACTAACATTTTGCTGCAGCGCGGCTGGTCTGCCAGCCGGGTGCTGGACGACGCTTTGGTCGAAGGCATGCGCATTGTGGGTGTGGATTTCCGCGATGGCATTTTGTTTGTGCCTGAAGTTCTGCTGGCTGCCAACGCCATGAAGGGCGGCATGGAAATATTGCGCCCCTTGTTGGCCGAAACGGGTGTCGAACCCATTGGCAAGATGGTGATTGGTACCGTTAAGGGCGACATCCATGACATCGGCAAAAACCTGGTGGGCATGATGATGGAAGGCGCAGGCTTTGAAGTCATCGACCTGGGCATCAACAACCCGGTGGAGAAATACCTTGCTGCGCTCGAAGAGCACAAGCCTGACATTCTGGGCTTGTCCGCCCTGTTGACTACCACCATGCCCTACATGAAAGTTGTGATCGATACGCTCAAAGAAAAAGGCCTGCGCGATGACTTCATCGTCCTGGTCGGCGGCGCTCCGCTGAACGAGGAATTCGGCAAAGCCGTGGGCGCAGATGCCTATTGCCGCGACGCTGGCATTGCGGTCGAAACTGCCAAAACCCTGATCGCTGCCCGCCGCGCGGCGGCGGCTTAAAGCGGCAGCTTGTCCCGGCCATGAGCACAGCGGCAAACACCTTGGTGATTGCCTGTGGTGCCTTGGCCAAGGAAATCGTGGCTTTGCGTCAGGCCAATGGCTGGTCGCACATGGACGTGAGTTGCCTTCCCGCCGAGCTGCACAACCGGCCTGAAAAAATTCCCCCGGCGGTGCGCGAAAAAATCCAACGCTTTCGCAGCAGATATGAGAATCTGTTTGTGGCCTACGCCGATTGCGGCACGGGTGGGCTGCTTGATGCCGTTCTGCAGGAAGAAGGCGTGGAGCGCATTGCCGGTGCGCATTGCTACGAGTTTTACGCCGGAGCCCCCGTCTTTGAAGCCCTGGCGGAACAAGAAATTGGCACGTTTTATCTGACCGACTTTCTGTTGCGGCACTTCGACCGCCTGGTAATCCATGGTTTGGGCATCGACAAGCATCCTGCGCTGCTGCCGGTGTATTTTGGAAATTACAAAAAGCTGGTGTATCTGGCTCAAGTAGAAAGTGACGATGGTCGTGTCCTGGGTCAGCGCGCCGCGGACCGGCTGGGTTTGGCGTTTGAGTACCGCACCACCGGGTACGGCGATCTGCAGACGCACCTGCAGCAAGTGACTGAGAAAGTGATTCAATGGCAAAACTGATTGTGATTTCCTGGCGCGATATACCCGCCCAAGTGGTGGTCAAGCGCGGACGCGAAACCGGCAAAGTGCAGCTTTCGCACCGTTTTCAAGAAGCAGTGGACCGTGCCGCCATGCGCGCGGGCAAGGCCAGCGCCGGGGACTACCTGGCGGACTGGAAGCGCAGCGACCCGATCGACTGCGGCGACGACATCCAGGCCGAAGCCAACGCGTGTGCTGAGCGCCTGGAAGCCCGGTACTCGGACGACGATTTGCAGCGCATCATCCGTGCCCATGGCGTGGATTCCACGCTGGCGACGCCTACCGTGCTCTCCGCCGATGAAGTGAGCGTGCCCGAAGCGGAAGGAGGCACTTGATGTACTCCGTACGCCGTTGGTCGGTGCGCCATGCGCGCGGCCTGGAGTTGTTTTACAACGGGTTTGAACGCGTTGTTGTGGCCCTGCATCCGCTGTGGAAAGCCATTGGCTACGAGCGCATGGAAAAGCCCGTCGCCGTCGTGGAAAAAGCGGTCAAAGGTTTTTTGTTCGACTGCCAAATGTGCGGTCAGTGCGCGTTGAGCTCTACCGGCATGTCGTGTTCCATGAATTGCCCCAAGACCTTGCGCAATGGTCCTTGTGGCGGTGTGCGGGCCAATGGGCACTGCGAAGTCAAGCCAGAGATGCGCTGCGTCTGGGTTGAAGCCTACGACGGAAGCCAGCGCATGGCGGCGGGTAAAGAGGCTATCAAAGTGGTGCAATTTGCTGTGGATGGCCGCCTCAAGGGCAAATCGTCCTGGCTGAAAGTGGCGCGGGAGAAAAACGCATGAAATTCGACGACGAACCGGTCCCGGGTTATCCGCTGCCCATCCTGCCGGGCCACACCTCGCCCGGGCGCTTGGAGCGCGTGCTGCGCAGTGGTGCTTTTGCTATTACCGCTGAGCTCGAGCCGCCAGACTCGGCCAACCCTGAAGACGTCTACCGCCGTGCGCGGGTGTTTGACGGCTATGTGGACGCCATCAACGCCACTGACGGCAGCGGCGCCAATTGCCATATGTCCAGCCTGGCCGTGTGTGCCTTGCTGACGCGGGTCGGCTATGCGCCGGTGATGCAAATCTCCTGCCGCGACAAAAACCGCATTGCCATTCAAGGCGACATTCTGGGCGGCGCAGCCATGGGCGTGTGCAATATGCTGTGCCTGAGTGGCGACGGCGTGCAAACCGGTGACCATCCCCAGGCCAAACCGGTGTTTGACTTGGACTGCATGTCCTTGCTCGAAATCGGCCGGGGCAT
>CAIWRE010000570.1 GCA_903914985.1 uncultured beta proteobacterium
GCGTGGCCGTGATCGAAGCCATGAAGATGGAAAACGTGCTCTTTGCCGCCGCCGATGGCGTGGTCAGCAAGGTCATGGCTTCGCAGGGCGAAAGCCTGTCGGTGGACCAGCCTATCGTGGAGTTCGCAGCATGAGCGCGGCCACGGCACGTCCGTTTCAGGTGCTGGGCGTTCAGCAAATCGCCATTGGCGGGCCGGACAAATTGCGCTTGCAAAAGCTCTGGGTAGAGATGCTGGGCTTGCAAGTCACCGGCACCTTTCAGAGCGAGCGCGAAAACGTGGACGAGGACATTTGCGCCATCGGCACCGGCCCCTTCAAGGTCGAAGTCGATTTGATGCAACCGATCGACCCGGACAAAAAACCGGCGGTGCACACCACGCCGCTCAATCACATCGGTTTGTGGATTGACGATCTGCCCACCGCCGTGCAATGGCTCACGGCGCAGGGCGTGCGCTTTGCACCGGGCGGCATTCGCAAGGGTGCGGCCGGATTTGACATTTGCTTTCTTCACCCCAAAGCCAATGAGGAATTCCCTATTGCCGGTGAAGGCGTGCTGATTGAGCTGGTGCAAGCGCCTGCCGAAGTGGTCAGCGCTTTCGCGCGTTTGGCGCAATCGGGTAACTAAGCGCGCCGCGAGCGCAATTACTGCGCTTTGCGCTGGCGGGCCCGCTCCATGGCCGCCAGAATCACTGCCTTTTTATGGTCCAGCACAGCGGGATCGGTGATTTTGGAGTGTGCGGCCAGGTTCTCGAGCTTGTCTTGCGCCTGAGCGGCTTTGGCGGCGCTGTGCGCTGCGCGCACCCGGGTGCGACGGGCGGTCGCAGCCTGGTAGCGTTGCCGCGCCATGTCCGCCAAAGGCGCTGACCAGGCATCCCAGCCGGTGGGCGCCGTGGCGCCAGCGTCATGGCCGTCGGGGCGCGTCGTCACGGTTTCCAGTTGGATGCAGTCCACCGGGCACACCGGCAGGCACAACTCACAGCCGGTGCAATAGGCCTCGATCACCGTGTGCATGCGCTTGTGGGTGCCAAAAATGGCGTCGGTGGGGCAGGCCTCAATGCACAGGGTGCAGCCTATGCACCAGTCCTCGTCGATGAAGGCCACGGTGCGGGGCCCCTCAAGGCCAAATTCCGGGTTCAGCGGTTTGGGATCGATTTGCAGAACGGCAGCCAGCCGCGCCACGCCTTGGGCACCGCCGGGCGGGCATTGGTTGATGTCCGCCTCGCCCCGCGCCATGGCTTGGGCATACCCGGCGCAGTCGGGGTAGCCGCAGCGGGTGCACTGGGTTTGCGGGAGCGCGTCAAGCAGACGGCCGGCCACTGTGCCTTCGCCGGTCTGCTCGGCCATTACTTGGCCTTGGCTGCCTTTTTAGCGACTGCTTTGGCGGCAACAGGCGTTGCTGCCGCAGGCACGGCTGCCGCAGCGGCTGTGGCCGCGACCACCTTGGCTGTCTTCACGGCTGCCACACTGCGTTTGACCGTGGGCTTGGCTACGGCCTTCACCGCAGCTTTGGGAGCAGGAGCGGCCTTTGGAGCCGCGTTGACAGGTGCCGTTTCCACCGCCGCGGCTTTGGGCGCAGCGGGTTGGTGCGACAGAATGAAAGAGCGCACTTCGGGGTAAACCAGTTCGCGCCAGCGGCGGCCCGAGAAGATGCCGTAGTGGCCAGCACCCTTGGCTTCGAAATGGCGTTGCTGCCCGCGAACCACACCGGTGCAAATTTCGTGCACGGCGCGCGTCTGGCCGGAGCCGGAAATATCGTCGAGCTCACCCTCGACCGACATGAGTGCGGTGGTGGTGATGGCCGAGGGGCGCACGCGCTCCACTTTGCCCGCGGGAGATTTGACATCCCAGGTGCCGTTGACCAGGCTGAAGTCCTGAAACACGACCTTGATGGTTTCAAGGTAGTAGTCGGCGTCCATGTCCAGCACCGCGTTGTACTCGTCGTAGAACTTGCGGTGGGCTTCGGTGCTGACGTCGTCGCCCTTGATCAGGTCTTTGAAGTAGTCGTAATGGCTCTTCGCATGGTGGTCCGGGTTCATGGCCACAAAGCCGGTGTGCTGCAGAAAACCGGGGTAGACCCGACGGCCTGCGCCCGGGAAGTTGCTCGGCACGCGGTAGATCACGTTGTTCTCGAACCACTCGTAGCTCTTGTTCATGGCCAGGTTGTTCACCGCCGTGGGCGACTTGCGTGCGTCGATGGGGCCGCCCATCATGGTCATGGTCAAAGGTGTGGTTTCACCGCGACCGGCCATCAGCGATACCGCAGCGAGCACCGGCACGGTGGGCTGGCACACGCTCATCACATGGCAATTACCGTATTTGGACTGCACATGGCGGATGAACTCCTGCACATAGTTCACATAGTCGTCGAGGTGGAACTCCCCTTCGCTCAGAGGCACGGTGCGGGCGTTTTTCCAGTCGGTGATGTAAACCTTGTGGTCTTGCAGCATGGTTTTAGCCGTATCGCGCAACAGCGTGGCGTAGTGGCCGGACAA
>CAIWRE010000571.1 GCA_903914985.1 uncultured beta proteobacterium
CATAGGTCTTGAGGCGCATGCACACCGGCGCAAAGTAAGCGTCGGCAATGCTGAATTCGCTAAACAGCATGGGGCCGCCATGGCCTTGCAACAGCTCCGTCCACATCTGCACCAGGCGCGCCACATCGGCGCGCACGGCCGCGTTGTCACGCCAGATCAGCGCACCGCGTTCGGGCAAGTGGGCTTCGATATTCATCGGGCAGTTGCCGCGCAGGCCGGTAAAGCCGGAATGCATTTCTGCGCAAATGCTGCGGGCATGGGCGCGTGCCGTAGCGTCTTGTGGCCACAGGTTTTTTTCGGGGAAGCGTTCAGCCACCGTTTCGGCGATCGCCAGGGTGTCCCAGACCACCAGCGCGCCGTCTTGCAGCAGCGGCACTTTGCCGGTGGGGCTGAGGCCGGCGAGTGTTTGCTTGAAATGAGAGTCGGCGCTGAACGAGTCAAAACGCACCATCACTTCTTCGAACGCAATACCGGCCTGGGTGAGAAGTACCCAGGGACGCATGGACCACGACGAGTAGTTTTTATTGCCCACATAAAGCTTCATCACGAAACACCTCCCTTTAAATGTTGATGACGGTCATCAGGGTAAATCCAAACCCTGCTCCGGCGTGGCTGCGTCCAGCGGCCCCACCATTCCCAAACGCGCTTTGATCGATTGCGGCTGACCCGTCAGCACCGCCGCATACATCGTGGTGTTGGACAGCACTTTTTTGACGTAGTCGCGTGTTTCGTGAAACGGAATGCTCTCGGCCCAAGCCGCAGCTTCCATCGTGGGGCCGCCACTGGCTCCGCGCCAGGCGCGCGGTCGGCTCGGGCCCGCGTTGTAGGCCGCTGCCGCCAGCGGCATAGAGCCATTGAAGCTGTCGAGCACCAGCTTGAGGTAGCCGGTGCCAATCGCAATATTGGTGTCGCGGTCGCTCAGCTTGGCGGGCGTGAAATCGGCCAGGCCAATTTTCTTGGCGGTCCATTTGGCGGTGGCGGGCATGACCTGCATCAGGCCCGACGCACCCACGCCCGACTTGGCGTCCATGATGAAACGGCTCTCCTGGCGGATCAGGCCATAAACATAGGCGGGGTCTAAACCGATGCTTTGGGCGCGTGCCACCACGGCCGCCTTGAAAGGCATGGGAAAGCGCTGCTCCATGTCGAACACGCCCTTGGTGCGCTCGCTGGTGTTGATGCAGCGGTCCCACACTTCGGCGCGGCAGGCCAGGTCCGCCGCGGCCAGCAGCCCGCGATCGTCCAATCCGCCTTTGACATGCAAATTGACGCTGTAGTTCCACTCCCGCACACCCTCGGCGCGCAGGCCGATGCGAATCGCATGCAGTGCGCGTTGCAGGCCGGGGTTTTGCCGTGCCGCTTCTTTTTCCTCGATGGTCGGCGCAGGGGGTGAGGGGGGTACGGTGCTTCGTTGTCCCAATTCCTCAGCCGCCAGTTGCTCGTAAAAACCACGCACACTGGCAATGCCTTGCAGGTCCGCCAGGGCCTGGTTGCGTACCGCCTCGCTACTGCGCTGCGCCAGTACGGCTCTTGCATGCCAGTAGACCCATACCGGCTCGTTGCGCAGCGCTTGCGGCAGGGACGCAATAGCCTGCTGCACTTGCGGCCACTGGCTGGCGCGCAAAGCAGCGCGCGCGGCCCAGACCACATGGTCTTCGTGCATCTGGTCGAAGCGGCCCTTGGCGTAATAGTCCAGTGCAATGGGTTCGCCTTTTTGCGCCGCACGCTTGGCAATCACGCCCCAAATCCAGCTGCGTTCTTCCGCGCTGAGCTGGGCGCGCCAGCGCAGTTTTTCCACCTCCACCGCGGCGTCTTGCGGCTCGAGGTAGGCCTGGCGAATCAACGCGAGGGAGACAAATTCCCGCGTCTGCGGACGCAGGGCCGTCAGCTTGTCGTTGAGGTATTTGCCGGGGTTCAGGTAAATCGCGTTGACGGTTTTGACCCATTTCTCGTTCAGCATGCCCACGGCCTGGGTGGCGATGCGCAGGCGGTCGTTTTCAAACCCCAGGCGGGCGCGCACCCACGCCACATGGGCCGGTAGCCTTTTGGCTTTGATCAGTTCTTCAGCAATACCGGCGCAGGCTTCTTCGGGCTCGCGCAATGACAGCCACTGGGTTTGCACCGATGCCGCCACGTCGGCGCCGCTGGCCGCCCAATCGCTCCACAGGCCGTAGCACTGGATAGCGCGGTCATCGCCCATGCGGTACTGGGTCAATTGCTGGCGAAAGGTGGCCCACTCGCGGTTGCGCCCTAGCTGCAAGAGCCAGTCCGCGCGCAAGCGGTCTTCCTGGTAGCTGCCGGCATAGCGGCCCAAGAAGCCTTCGATCTCGGCCTTGGGGGCGTCATCCAGGCGGGTGCTTAGTTCCCAATACGCGGCCCAGTGCTCCAACGTCGAGCCTTTGGCTGCGGGTAGCAGGTTCGAGAGGCGCTTGCGGTCGCGTTGTTTGTAGGCCTGGGCCATGTCCAGCACGGCCTCGTCACTGCGTGAAATGTCAATGGTTTGGGCGTGTGATGGGCCTGTGGCCAGGCCCATCGCGCCGCCCAAGGTCAAAACTGCCAAAATAGGTCGGAATAACTGCATAGGCTGATTATGGACAACTCGATGAACGACAAGCCCCAGGACAAGCAGGCCCTGCGCAAGGCTTTGCTGCAGCAACGCAATGAGCTGCCCGACCGCCTGCACCGCGCCGAGTTGCTGTTGCGGGTGATGCGTATCTGGCTGGTGGGTCGCACCGACACGACCATAGGCGCCTACTGGCCGATCAAGGGCGAGTTTGACCCCTTGCCTGCCCTGCACCGTTGGAAAGAAGACGGTGAACTCAGCGAAGCTCCCCAGCGCAGACGCATTGCCTTGCCGGTGATCAACAAGCAGCACAGAACGATGACGTTTCACAGCTGGTATCCGGGCTGCCCGATGGAAGATGACGCTTATGGCATTCCCAAACCCAAGGACACGGAAATGGTGGCACCCAGCTTGCTGTTTGTGCCTTGCGTGGGCTACAGCGCAGGGGGCTACCGTCTGGGATATGGCGGCGGCTTTTATGACCGCATGCTGGCCAGCCTCGAACCCAAGCCATTTACCGTGGGTCTGGCTTTTGGCGTCAATTACCTGCCCGATTTCGAAGCGGAGCCGCACGACATTCCGCTGGACGCCATCCTGACCGACTATGGCGTGGCCTGGCCGATAGAGCCGTCTTCGCGCGACTTGCGTTAGGGCGTGGGTTTCAAGCGCGCTGCGCGGCTCAGGGCGTTGCCGAGATCAGGCTCTGCACATCGCGGGCGTAGCCCTGTAAGGCTGCCACCATGGCGGTACGCTGCGTGGGCGTGGTGCTGCGGTGCAACTCGGCCATGGCTTCGCAGGTTTGGGTGAGTGAGGCCTCTCTGGAAGCCCGGTAGGTGGCGTCCGGGCTGTACAAATAGCCTTGCGCCACCGTGGTGAGCGCTGATTGGGCCGTGCCGGCATCCGCATGGCGCAGTTGCGTCAGGGTCTGCAACAGCAGTTGCTGGCGCCGCACAATTTCGCGGTAGTGCAGGGGCTCGTCCTGCGCCGCGCGGTCCATACGCACTTGCAGCTGTCGCACCTGGACAGCGCTGAGTGGACCGTAAAAATCTTCCAAACGCTCGCGGATTTTGATGGTGCGCTTGGCCACCCCGTCGGAGTCTGCGGACAGCCATTCGTCGCGCCATTTGGCATTTTTTTTGTCGTAGGCCGCCGCCATGGACTTCAGCTGTCCGGGTTGCAGGGTGGTGGCAACCGCCGCAGCCCCTGGCAATGCGCGTTGTACCAGCGCTTCCATACGGGCTGTGCTGCGCTCGTACAAGTTGCAAATTTGTTCCCCGGAAACTTGAGGCTGTGCGGCCAGCGTTTGGGCAGTTCGCAGCAGGTCTGCCACCAAAGGCAATTCTTCCTTGCGGTGCCACCGGGCCAGCGCGGCCAGATCCGCACGCACGCGCTGGGCCTGTGCTTTGTCAAAGTCGACAAATCCATCCAGCCACCAGTATGTCAGCTCCGGTGCGTTGTTGTAGCTCAGGCGCACGGCGGAGCAGGCACTCAGCCCTGCAAGCACGCACAGAAGCAGCGCCAAACGCAGGGCGCTGATAATTGCGCCCAAGCGCCCGGCTCCTGCTGCGGGTGCACTGTTTAAGAAGTGAGACATGCCGTGAGTCTATTTCAGCCCTCCCATCCGACAGCGTCACTTGGCGCACTTGCCCCGCCCGTGGACGTGGTCATCATGGCTGCCGGCAAAGGCACGCGTATGAAAAGCCGTATTCCCAAAGTGCTGCAGCGCCTGGCGCACAAGCCGCTGGTCTTGCATGTGATTGCTACCGCGCAGCAATTGCAAGCCCGCAAAGCGGTGGTGATTACCGGGCATGGGGCGCAGACGGTGGAAGCGGCCCTGGCCGGCCAGGGCGGTGCGTTGGATCTGGCTTTTGTGCGTCAGGAGCCGCAGCTGGGCACCGGACACGCAGTGCAGCAGGCGGTGCCGGTGCTGGCGGATGACGGGGTGGTGGTGGTTCTCTCGGGCGATGTGCCTCTGACCCAGGCCGCCACCTTGCAAGCGTTGATTGCTCTGTGCGCGGGCAAGCACCTGGCATTGCTCACCATTGATTTGCCAGACCCTACCGGATACGGCCGGGTGGTGCGCTCGGGCGAAGTGGTGCAAGCCATCGTGGAACACAAAGACGCCAGCGCGGAGCAGCGCGCCATCACCGAGATCTACAGTGGCATCATGGCCGTGCCTGCGGCCTTGCTCAAAGGCTGGCTGGCCCGTCTGGACAATCGCAATGCGCAGGGCGAGTACTACCTCACCGACATCGTGAAATTCGCGGTGCAAGACGGCGTGACGGTGCTGGCCCAAAAAACCACCGATGCGGTGCAGGTGGCCGGCATCAACAGCCCGCAGCAGCTTGCAGAACTGGAGCGTAGCTTCCAACACCGCCAGGCGCTGGCGCTGATGGAGGCGGGCGTGCGCCTGGCCGACCCCGCGCGGCTGGACGTGCGCGGCCGGCTGGTATGCGGCACCGACGTGGAAATTGACGTGAACTGCATTTTTGAAGGCGAGGTTTCGCTGGGAGACGGCGTGCGCATCGGCGCCCACTGCGTGGTGGCCAACTGCAGCATTGCAGCCAATGCGGTGATCCATCCTTTTACCCACATTGACGGCGGCACCCAGAGCGTAACGGTGGGTGAGGGCGCCCTGATCGGGCCCTTTGCCCGTCTGCGCCCCGGTGCGCAACTGGGCGCACAAGTGCATATCGGCAACTTTGTGGAAGTGAAAAACTCCACCTTGGCCGATGGTGCCAAGGCCAACCACCTGGCCTACCTGGGCGACGCCACCGTGGGCGAGCGGGTCAACTATGGTGCGGGCAGCATCACTGCCAATTACGACGGAGCCAACAAGCACCGCACGGTGATTGAGGCCGATGTCCACGTGGGCAGCAACTGCGTGCTGGTCGCACCGGTCACCTTGGGTGCGGGTTCCACGATCGGCGGCGGCTCAACCATTACCAAGGACGTGCCAGCTGGTGCGCTGGGCGTGGCACGCGGAAAACAGGCGGTTTTGACGGGCTGGACGCGGCCGGTTAAAGCCAAGAAATAGCCCCGAAATAGGCTGGCCGCGTGCTCAGCCCGCAGTGCGCAGTGGCCAGGTCGAACTGAACTTGGCGCGCTTGGTGGCAAAAAACGCCTTCACATTGCGCACATTGGCGTCCTGGGTTAACAGGCGGGCGGTAGTGGCCAGGTAGTCGGGCATGTCGCGCGCCTGGATCACGAGCACAAAGTCCGGCCCCGGCGACACGCGCCAGCACTGCTGCACGGCGGCGTCTGCCACGGCGCGCGCCTCAAACGCGTCCAGGTGCTCCGCACCCTGGCGGTCCAGGGTCACCTCCACCAAGGCACTAAGTCCATGGCCCTGCAGCGCGGCCAGGCGGTCGGCATGGAGCACCGCCACCTGCCGCTCGATCCAGCCTTCGTCTTGCAGACGTTTGACGCGGCGCAAACAGGTGGGTGGCGTAAGGTGCAGATGCGCAGCCAGCGCCAAATTGCTGCGCGACGCATCCTGTTGCAAAGCGTCCAGCAGTTTTAGGTCTGTGGCGTCTAGAAAATTTTGTTCCATGGATAAATACTAAATGCATTTAAATTGCAATGCTTTGACATGACGCAATATTATTTCAAAAATTGTAGAAATTAGTTTATTTATTTCCTAGCGCTTTGCCTACACTGCGCCGCATCAAACCCTTAGGAGGCTCTATATGTGTGGCATCGTCGGCGCCGTTTCTACCCGCAACATCGTTCCTATCCTGGTGCAGGGCCTGCAGCGCCTGGAATACCGGGGCTATGACTCCTGCGGTGTCGCGGTGCACGCGGCCAGCCTGGGCCAGCCCCGCGGCGGCTTGCGCCGGGCGCGCAGCACCGACCGCGTTTCGGAGCTGATGGCGCAGGTGCAGACAGACCAGATTGAGGGCGGCACCGGCATCGCCCACACTCGCTGGGCCACCCATGGCGCGCCTGCGGTGCGCAATGCCCACCCCCACTTCAGCCATGGACCCCACGCCAGCGGCACCGACGGCACGCCGCGCGTGGCGCTGGTGCACAACGGCATTATTGAAAACCACGACGCCCTGCGTGCCGCGTTGCAGGCCAAGGGCTATGTGTTTGCCAGCCAGACCGACACCGAAGTCATTGCCCACTTGGTGGACAGCCTCTACCACGGCGATTTGTTTGACGCCGTCAAAGCCGCGCTTGACCAACTGCACGGTGCCTATGCGGTGGCGGTGTTCCATAAAGACGAGCCGCACCGGGTGGTGGGTGCGCGCGCGGGCTCACCGCTCATTCTGGGCGTGGGCAAAGACCACAGCGAAACCTTTTTGGCCAGCGACGCCATGGCCTTGGCCGGAGTGACCGACCAGATCGTCTACCTTGAAGAGGGCGACGCGGTGGACATTCAGCTGGGCAAGTACTGGATTGAAGACCGCGCGCGCCGTGCGGTGACGCGCACGGTGCAAACCGTACAAGCGCACAGCGGCGCCGCCGAGTTAGGCCCCTATCGCCACTACATGCAAAAAGAAATTTTTGAGCAGCCGCGCGCGATTGCGGACACGCTCGAAGGCATTGAAGGCATCACGCCCGAGCTGTTTGGCGACGGGGCTTACAGCGTGTTCAAGGC
>CAIWRE010000572.1 GCA_903914985.1 uncultured beta proteobacterium
CGGGACGAAGGCTTTACGCAGGTGGTGTTGGCGACCGGTGTCACGCCCCGTACGCCGGACATCGAAGGCATCGACCACCCCAAAGTGCTCAGCTATCTGGAGGTGTTGCGCGACAAATGCGCAGTCGGTAAAACCGTTGCGGTGGTGGGTGCGGGTGGCATTGGCTTTGACGTGGCCGAATACCTGCTGCACGAGGGCGTGAGCCCCAGCCAGGACAAGGCCAAGTTCTTTGCGGAGTGGGGCGTGGACACCACGCATTCCACCCCTGGCGGGCTCCAGGCGGCGCACATTGAAAAAAGCCCCCGCAAGGTCTACCTGCTGCAACGCAAGGCCAGCAAGGTGGGCGACGGCCTAGGCAAGACCACGGGCTGGATTCACCGCACGTCGCTGAAAAACCGGGAGGTGGACATGCTCAACAACGTCACCTACCGCAAGGTGGACGACGAAGGCCTGCACATTACCGTCGGTGACAAAGACATCACGATTCCCGCCGATACCGTGGTGCTGTGCGCAGGCCAGGAGCCCCAGCGCGAGTTGCAAGACGCTCTTGAGGCTGCTGGTTGTACGGTGCATCTGATTGGCGGCGCTTTCAAAGCTGCCGAGTTGGACGCCAAGCACGCCATCAAACAAGGCACCGAGTTGGCCCTGGGCTGGGGCGCTCAAAAAGCGGCTTGACCGGTTCCCGATCTGTTTATTTTTTGACTGAGCACCACCATGACTGAAAACTTCAACAACCTTTTTTCTATCCAAGGCAAAACTGCGTTGGTGACGGGCGGCTCGCGCGGCATTGGCGAAATGATTGCCGCTGGCTTTTTGGCCCAGGGCGCCAAGGTCTATATTTCTTCCCGCAAGGCCGATGTGTGCCAGGCCACCGCCGAGCGGCTGAGCCAGGCCTACGGCGGCGAGTGCATTGCGCTGCCGGCCGATCTGTCCAAACTCCAGGGTGTGGAGAGCCTCGCGGCGCAATTGGGCGCACACGAATCCAAGCTGGACATCTTGATCAACAACGCAGGTGCTTCCTGGGGCGCACCGCTGGACCAGTTTCCGGAAGTGGGCTGGGACAAGGTGATGGACACCAATGTCAAAGGCGTGTTCTTTTTGACCCAAAAGCTGCTGCCTCTGTTGCGTGCAGCGGGGCAGGGCGCAAGCCCGGCGCGGGTGATCAACATCGGTTCCATTGACGGCCTCAAGAGCTCGTCGTTTGATGCCTTTTCCTATGGTGCGTCCAAAGCGGCGGTGCACCACCTCACGCGCTTCATGGCAACGCATTTGACCAAAGAACGGATTTTGTTCAATGCCATTGCGCCCGGCCCCTTTCCGACCTGGATGCTTAGCACCGGCGTGGGCTTTGGCGGCGAGACCGAGGGCGTGAACTGGGACCAGGTGGGCCAGGCCAACCCCAGCGGACGCGTCGGCACACCCCAGGACATCGCTGGCCTTGCCACCTTTTTGTGCTCTCGCGCGGGCGAATTCGTGGTCGGCCAAACCATTGCCTGTGATGGGGGCGTTGTCGGCACCGCCTAAATCAGAATTGCAACGCGATTAACATCCGCACCCATAAAACCACTACGAGACAAGCATGACCCACAGCAAATTGATTCTGGACTACATCTACCAGCACGAGAAAGAGCGCGCCAACACGGTGTTTTTGACACAGCCACTGGGCCAAGGCAAAGTGGCCGATTACACATGGGGTCAGACACTGGACCAGGCCCGCAGGATGGCTACGCACTTGCAAAGCCTGGGCTACGCACCGGGTGCCCGCATCGGTATCTTGTCTAAGAACTGCGCTCACTTCTTTATGGCCGAACTGGCGATTTGGATGGCGGGCTACACCACGGTGGCGATTTTCCCGACCGAGTCCGCCGGCACGATTCGCTATGTGCTGGAGCACAGCGAAGCCAGCTTGCTGTTTGTCGGCAAGCTCGACACCTGGCCCGAGCAGGAGCCGGGTGTGCCAGAGCACATGCCTCGCATTGCGTTCCCATTGGCTCCGGCCACTTCTTACGAGACCTGGGACGGCATCACTGCGCGCACGGCACCCATCGCAGGTTTCCCCAAGCGTGCGGGCACCGACCTCGCCATGTTGATTTACACCTCCGGCTCCACCGGACAGCCCAAGGGTGTGATGCACAGCTTTGAGCGCATCACCTCGGCCTGCGAATACTCGGTCGGCCTGAACATGGGTGGTGTCGATGCCTCCGCGGGTCAGGAATACCGTGTGCTGTCCTACCTGCCCCTGGCCCACGTGTTTGAGCGCGCGGTCATTGAATGCAACTCCCTGGTCGTGGGGCGCGTGCACGTGTTTTTTGCCGAGTCTTTGGACACGTTTGCGGCGGACTTGCAGCGCGCCCGCCCCACGCTGTTCGTGTCGGTACCGCGCTTGTGGCTCAAATTCCAACAAGCCGTGTTTGCCAAGATGCCTGCGCGCAAGTTGTCCATCCTTCTGAAGATTCCGTTTCTTGGCAAAGTGGTTGCGAAGAAAATTTTGGTCAATCTGGGCTTGGACCAGGTGCAACTGGCCTTCAGCGGATCGGCTCCCTTGCCTGCCGACCTCATTCGTTGGTACCGCAGCCTGGGTCTGCAACTGCTCGAAGGCTTGGGAATGACCGAAGACTTCGCCTATTCGCACACCGCCACGATTCAGTTCAGCGAGCCGGGCTATGTGGGCGTGGCCAACCCTGGCGTGCAAGCGCGCATCAGCCCCGAGGGCGAAATTTTGGTGAAGTCTCCCGGGCAGATGGTGGGCTACTACAAGCGCCCCGATCTGGACGCCGAGAGCTTTACCGAGGACGGTTTTTTCCACACGGGCGATTTGGGCTCCATGGCGCCGGACGGCCAGCTCAAGGTGACCGGCCGCTTGAAGGAGTTGTTCAAAACATCCAAAGGCAAATACGTCGCCCCCGCACCGATTGAGAACTTGCTCAATAATCACCCCTTGGTGGAAAGCAGCATGGTGTCAGGCTTGGGCCAACCCGCGGCCTATGCAGTCGTGGTGCTGGGTGAAGAGTTCCGTCCCAAGCAAAACGACCCCGCCTTCCGCGCCGATGCGCAAGCGCAACTTGAGCAACTGCTGGTTGAAGTGAATGCCCAGGTGGCGGACTACGAAAAGCTGCAAATGATTGTGGTGGCCAATGACCCCTGGTCGATCGAGAACGGTTGCCTGACGCCCACCATGAAGATTCGCCGCAGCCGCATCGAAAGTGTGGTCGAACCCAAAGTCGACGGCTGGTACGCCAACAAGAGTCCGGTGCA
>CAIWRE010000573.1 GCA_903914985.1 uncultured beta proteobacterium
CGCAACCTTGCCAAGGTTGAGGTCGCGAGTTCGAGCCTCGTTTCCCGCTCCAATTCAAAAGCCCCTAGAAATTCGTTTCTAGGGGCTTTTTCTTTTTCAGCCCACAGATCAACGCTCCAAGATGGGGCGATTGGGTATTTAAGTGTTATTTCAATTTTTGATCCAATGTGAATTTGCTGTATGTCGAGATGAGTATTTAAATATTCATAAAAATATTATTTAATTCTAAATAGTTCAATATATTTTCCTGGTTTTTATAAGAGTTGTGCGCTGAGTTATTTATTTGCATTTGACTGTGGCTTTAGATCGTTTTTTAGAGGCAAAAACACCAAGATTTGATCAGTTCTGTGTCATGATCAGGTAGACTCTGTTTATAAAGAAAATCAAAGTTCAAAATAAGGCAAAGATTCAATTTATGGCAAACATTAAGCATTCCCATGAATTAACTATTTTGGTTTGCATTGAATTATTTTTAATTAAGTAATTCAGAGGTTTTCTTTGAAGTATTCCCCGGATTGGTTCAAAAAATATGGGCGGATGCGAAAGCGTCCGATCTCTGCACGGGTGCGCGACGCATTCCGGGTCGAGTCCCTGGAACCCCGGGTTTTGCTGTCTGCCGATCCGATTTTGTTGCTGGCGCAGGTTCTGCCCACCACTTACGACGAGCAACAGTCCCAGGCCGATGCCCTGAAGCAGGACGCGCAACAAACCACCGACTCGGTGCTGTCTTCGCCGCAGTTGTTGCAAAGTCTTTTGGGTGGCGCACCCACCACCGAACTCAGCCTCAAGTCGTCCAGCGTCGATTTGTCTTTGCAAGCGCCCAGTGCAGCGGTTTCGCTGGCTGACGCATCGCTGTTTGTCAGCTTGCCCTCGGCCAGCACTGGCGCCAACACCGCAGCTTTTGGCGCCGATGTGTTGGGCTTTGACGGTGGCAAAGCCCTCGACTTTGCTGCGCTGCCAGGCAGCGCTGCCAACACCGCCAGCGGTCTGAGTGCTGCGGGTGCTTCCAGCTTTTCCTTTGACCTCAACCCTGCGCCAGTGCCCGCCGATGCGGCTCAGCCCGGCGCCAGTTTCAACCTGTCGGCCTGGGATTCGCTGGTCGACCCCGTGGCCCCCACGCCCAGTTTTCAGGTCTTGCAAACCGGCGGCGTGTTTGACTTGGCCAAGCTGCCCCAAAACCTGACGCCCACCACCCAAGGCTTGTTCGTCAGTTCCGGCGCCACCCTCAAGGGCAGCGGCACCATCCAAGGCGCGGTCTACAACGACGGCCTCTGGAGCCCAGGCTATTCGCCCGGTTACAGCAACGTGGCCTCGGTCATCGACACGGCTTCCAGCGCCACCAAGATCGAAATCGGGGGTGCCACCGCGGCTGACGCTGCGCATACCGGCAACGGTTACTTTGACAATATCAACGTCGCTGGCTTGGCGGGCTTGAACGGCCAGCTCAATGTGTCGCTCTACAACGGTTACCGTCCCACCGACAACCAAATTTTCACCGTCATGACCTATGGCAGTGTGACGGGCAGTTTCAGCTCCGCCACGGGTTTGATTCAGGTCGCAGACGGGGTGTTCTTTGAGGTCATCCAAACCGGCGACTCCACCCACGCCGGATCGCTGAGCCTCAAGGCCCACGTGCTGGACCCCTCCCTCACCTGGGTGCTCAACGCGGTGTCAGGCCCGGTCAATGACTTGAATTTGCCGGTCGACTTCATCGGCCAGGCCCTCAACGCCAGCTATTTTGCCAACAACGCCAGCGTGAGTTTCACCGGCTCCCTCAAACTCGGCAGCGGCATGTCGTTTGCGGGCAGCATGACCTTGGCGCGCAACACCAACCAGGTGGTTGGCGGCCAAGCGGTGGATGTGTACACCCTGGCCTTGGCCAATGGTTCTGGGCAATTCGGGGCGGCTGATTCGGGTCAACCTGCCATCGCCTTCACCGACGCCGATGTGGGCCTGCTGTGGATGGACGGGCGCAGCGCCGACACCGGTTGGTTGTGGGCCGAGGGCTCCATCGGCGGCGTGTCGCTGACCGGCGTGACGGGCGTGTCTTTGACCGCCAGCAGCCTGGACTTCAAGTTGGTCGATCTCTTGGGCTCTGCCAGTGCGGCCCTGGACCTGTCGGCAGCACCCCGCACCATCACCGCCGACGGCAAGAACTTTGTCTTCAACGACAACGCCACCATCGGCGAGCAAGCTGTGTTCTCGGGATCCATCAACCTGTCCGTGGCCTCTGCCTTGACCGTCTCCGGCACCGTGGGCTTTTCGCGCGGCGCCAATGTGTTGGACGTGGCAGGCAGCTCGGTCAGTGCCAGCTTAGGGGCAGGGGGCGTCAGCGCCAGTGTCACCGGGGCCAGCTTTGGTTTAGAAGTCTTGGCCGACGGCACTTATTGGTTGGACGCCAGCGGTGGCTTCGCCTTGACGGGCGGTGGTTTTGCCTCGGCCAGCGCCAGCTCGGCCTTGGTGCAAGTCAACACCACCGGGTCACAACAGACGGGCAAAACACTCAGCTTTGGCGCCTACACCCACCTCATGCCCACCTTGGCTGGCTCAACCATGCCGGTGGTCAGCGTCACGGGCTTGCAAGTCAAACTTGCCGACACCTTCTCCATCAGTGGCAACTTTGCCTTTGAGCGCGACGCCGTCTCGGGCGACTTGAAGATCTACGCCGCCTCGGCCAGCGCTTGGATGACAGCGGGCGACTTCAAAGCCGGTGTCAGCAGCGCCGCAGTGGCCTTGGTGGTCAAGTCGGGCAACGGCGTCATCTTGGAAGCCTCGGGCAGCGCCAACATGAGCCTGGGCAGCGTGTTGCAAGTCAATGCCGCCAGCACCAAGGTGCGTTGGAACTCCACCAACCAAGCCGTGGCCGCCAACCAAGCCCTCAGCGTGGCGGGCAACAGCTACCAATTTGGCGCCATGGCCGTGGGCCTGCAAGAAGTGGCCTTGACGGGCGCCAGCGTGGTCGCGGGTGACTTCTTGCGTTTGAGCGGCAGCTTGGCCTTCCACCGCAGCAGCTCAGCCGTCACCGTCAAGCTGGCGGCCGACACCGCCGGCACGGCCGACAACGAAACCACCACCGGCGTGCAAGTCAACGTCATGACCCTGGGGGGCACGGGCCTCTCGGCCACCGTCGGCGCAGATTTGGTCGCCAACCCATCGGGTGTGGCCTTGAATTTGACCAACGTGGGCTTCGGTCTGGCCTTGATGGGTTCGACCACCACGGCCTCGCGCCGCTGGACGTCGCTGCAAGCCACAGCAGGTGCAGCCTCGCTGTCGGGCGTCACCGACGTCACCTTGAGCAGCACCGACCTGGCCTTCAACCTCAACCGGGCCGAAGCCGTGGGCGACGCGGTGGTCGACTACAGCGCCACCAGTTTGTCGGTGGCCACGGGTGTCAGCACCACACAAGCTTTGACCATGGTCGGCAGCCGTGGCACCTTGCTGCAAGCCAGCGGCACCGTGTCGGTGGCGTTTGGCACGGCGGTGCAAGTCAGTGGCAGCTTGGGCTTCACCAACGCCGCTGGCGTGCTGGAAATCGCGGGCAGCGGCGTGAGTGCTGCCTTGTCGGGCGGCGGCGTCACGGCCAGCGTCACCAACGCCAGCTTCGGTTTGGAAGTGCTGGCCAACGGCACCTACTGGCTGGACGCTACCGGCGGCTTCTCCCTCACGGGCGGCGACTTTGCGTCGGCCAGCGCCACCTCGGCCACCCTGCAACTCAACACCACCA
>CAIWRE010000574.1 GCA_903914985.1 uncultured beta proteobacterium
GGCGCGGCGCGAAATGGCTGCGCCTGGCGAGTCCGCAAACTCCGGCACCATGGGCGGGAAAGCGCGTAGCGCTGCACGGTGGCCTTTGTCGGGAAACGGCGCGTTGTAGGCCTGCCACTGTGCGGGCTCCAAGTGCGGATTCCCTCGGCTGAACAAGCGGCCCACATCAAACTCAGGGCTCTTTGCGCACCAGTCTCGCCACGCCAGGAAGCCCTTGGACAGCGACTGCTCGCCCGTGGCAAGGCTGGTGTTCATCACCAACAGGCCCTTGTACCGATAGGGCGCATCCATCGGCAGGGTCAGACCCAGAATGCCACCCCAGTCTTGCACCACCAGCACCACATTGCGCAAATCCAGTCGCTCGAGCAACTCCAGCAAAACCTGCCGGTGGAATTCAAAGGTGTGGAAGGCATCTTTTTTGGGCTTGTCGCTTTTTCCAAAACCGATCAAATCCGGTGCAATCACGCGATGCCCTGCCCCGGCGAATACCGGAATCATGGTGCGGTACAGGTAGCTCCAGGCCGGATTGCCATGCAGGCAAAGGTAAGTGGTGGGGGCATCCTTGGGCCCCACATCCAGATAGTGCATGCGCAAACCGTCCAGCACTGGCAGGTCCGACACATAGTTGGGCGCCCACGGATAGTCCGGCAAGTCCGCAAAGCAAGCGTCGGGCGTGCGCACCGCATCGTCGCGAACGGGACTCATATTCACCCTCCTCGGTTTGAAAAACTCCTGCAGCACTTTGCCACAAGCATCGGCCAACACGCCGCCATGAACTTCAGTTTGGTGGTTCAGCTCCCGATGGCTGAAGAGGTTCAAGACAGAGCCCGCGGCGCCGGTACGCGGGTCTGCGGCGCCAAACACCACTCGTTTCAGCCGTGAATGCAGCATGGCACCGCTGCACATGGCGCAAGGCTCCAGGGTGACAAACAATTCGCAGCCATCGAGCCGGTAGTTGCCCAGCACATGGGCTGCCGCCCGCAAGGCCGCCACTTCGGCATGGGCGGTCGGGTCATGCCCGCCCACCGGAGCATTGCGACCCGTGGCGATCAATTGCCCGTTTTTGACGACCACGGCGCCCACCGGCACTTCGCCGTCAAGCGCCGCGAGCTCGGCCTGCTGCAGGGCCAGCCGCATCCAATCTTCGTCAGATCCGCTCACACGCCCAAGCCCATTTGGCGCATCCACTGGCCCAGCGCCTGCTCGTCCGGGCCGCCTGCGTCATAGACTTCGAGCATGCGCGCATGGGCTTCAGGACGGTGCTGATTCACTTTAACTTTGCACTGCAAGCTTATGATTTTTAATGAAAAAGCGACAATGCCTTGGAGCATCTTGCCGGTATAGTCTTCCGGCAAACCACGCCATTGGTCGGCATAGGCAGGTTCATGGTCCGCGATCAATTGCTTTAGTAAGGCGTCCTTGGCTTCGGCGCCGTCCAGGACATCTGCCTGCACTGTGCAATGCACGGCCACATAGTTCCAGGTGGGCACGCGCACCAGATCCGGGTAGACCTTGGGCGACATATAGGCATGCGGCCCCATAAATGTCACGACTGCTTGCGGACGCTCGGCCAGGTACTTCCAGTGCGGGTTTCCACGGGCGCAGTGGCCCAGCAGGGCGTGTGGCACCAAGGTGCCCTCCTCAGCTGGCGCGGCTTCGAGGTGCAAGGGCAGGTGCGTTACAAAGGGGAGCCCCTCGTCGTCCACCGAAATCAGGCTTGCGAAGGGGTGCGCCTGCATGATCTCAAGCGCAACTTGCGGATTTTTGGGGTCGAATTGGGTGGGTAGGTACATAGGCAACCTTTATGAAATGCTTCGCGACATCATCACAGCCTTGAGCAGACGCGCGTAATTTTCACCAGCCAACTTGCGCACTGTGCGCTCGGGCATATTGGTGCGCAGAAGCAGGTCAACAACCTCTCTCAGGCCGCTGTAATTGCTCATCATGGTAGAAGCTGGTGCCAGGCCTTGCATGTCGGTGCCGAATGCCACATGGTCTTCCCCAATCATTTCCACAGCCTCGCCGAGCGCCGCCACATAGGCACGCGGGTCGTCAAAATTAAAACGGCTGGGCCACAGGCCTACGACACCTCCACGGTCTGCAAGCACTTTGGCATTGGCCAGGCTGATGCTCATGACATGGTTGCTCCGGCTTTTCCAATCGGTCGCTTGTCGGGTGATTGCGCTGTGCGACCACAGCATGGGCTGCTGCGCCACTTCCAGCGCCTGGGCCACCGACTGGTCTGTGGAATGTGCCAGATCGACCAAAATGCCCATGGCATTGCAGCGGCGGATCACCTCCCGCCCCAGCTCAGTCAAACCACCTAACTTGGGCGGTTCCGTGCGAATGTCGAGCAAATCGCCTTCAACAAAATGACCGAGGCCAATTTGCCGCACGCCTTGGGCATAGACCACGTCCAAGTGCTGCGGGTCGCCGCCCAGATACTGGGCGCCTTCGGTGGACAAAACGATATGCAGTTGGCCTTGCAGCGACTTATCAATGTCGTCAGCGCTCAGCGCCAATTGCAAACCTTCTGCTTTGATTCGCCGCCGCATGCCTTTGAGCATCCGGCCAAATGCCGCGCGATATTCTTCGGGGCTGGCCTTGAAATTCACCTGCATGGCGCCGCTAGGCAGCCTTTGGATAAAAGGGCCGTCAGCCACCAACGCCCAGGACAACAAACGCACGCCCGATTGCGTCAATTCGCAACGCAGACAGCTGGCATCGTTAAAGCGCATCGCAGAGTGCGAATGGGTATCGGCAATCCACACCTCGTCTGACCAAGCAACTGACGAAGCCACAGCGGCCAACGGTGCGCCCATCCAACGCATGGCCCTGCGCCTATTCAACCCTATGGGTTCTGCACTCGCTCGCCGAGCGGGCATCGGCGTTACTCCCACTCAATCGTCGCCGGCGGCTTGCTGCTCACATCGTAGGTCACGCGGTTGATGCCGCGCACTTCGTTGATGATGCGGCCGGACACTTTTTTCAGCAACGCATAGGGCAATTCGGCCCAGTCAGCGGTCATGAAGTCGCTGGTTTGCACGGCACGCAGCGCGACAACGTAGTCATAGGTGCGGCCATCACCCATCACGCCCACGCTTTTCACTGGCAAAAACACTGTAAAGGCTTGGCTGGTGGCCTCGTACCAATTTTTTGGAATACCTGCTGCTCCCATGGCCTGCCCTTCGACCGGAACATACGGCGTGGCGCGCAGTTCTTCGATAAAGATGGCGTCGGCCCGGCGCAGCAGGTCGGCGTATTCTTTTTTGACCTCACCCAAAATGCGCACGCCCAGCCCCGGGCCCGGGAAGGGATGGCGATACACCATGTCATGCGGCAGGCCCAGGGCCACGCCCAGTTCACGTACTTCGTCTTTGAACAGGTCGCGCAGAGGCTCCA
>CAIWRE010000575.1 GCA_903914985.1 uncultured beta proteobacterium
CTTCACGGTGGAATCCAACCCCGACGACACCCTGTGGGACCGTGCCGAGCTGATTCGCCGTCTGCAAGGCAAGGTCGGTGCCTTTACCACCGGTGTCGAGCGTATCGACGCGGAGCTGCTGGCCCAGTGCCCCGAGCTCAGGTTGTGCGCCAACATGACGGTGGGCTACAACAACTTTGATTTGGACGCCATGACAGCGGCTGGTGTGCTGGGCACCAATGCGCCCGATGTGCTCACCGAAACCACCGCCGACTTTGGCTTTGCGCTGCTCATGGCCACGGCCCGGCGGGTGTCTGAGAGCGAGCATTTCCTGCGCGCAGGCCACTGGACGCGCTGGAGTTATGACATGTTCTCCGGCGCCGAAGTGCATGGCAGCACCCTGGGTATTTTGGGCATGGGCCGTATCGGCCAGGCGATTGCCCGCCGCGGCGCCCATGGCTTTGGCATGCAAGTGATTTATCACAACCGCACGCCATTGAGCGCCGCATTGGAGCAGGATTGCAAAGCGCGGTATGTAAGCAAACAGGAACTGCTCGCCAGCGCAGACCATCTGGTGCTGGTAGTGCCTTACAGCGCTGCGTCTCACCACAGCATTGGCGCGCGCGAGCTCGCGCAGATGAAGCCCACCGCCACCCTTATCAACATCGCACGCGGCGGCATCGTGGACGACGCGGCCTTGGCGCAAGCATTGAAAGACCGCGTCATTGCTGCAGCCGGACTCGATGTGTTTGAGGGCGAACCGCGTGTGCACCCTGAGCTGCTGAAGGTGCCCAACGTCGTGCTGACTCCGCACATCGCCAGTGCCACCGAAGGCACACGCCGCGCCATGGCCAGGCTGGCGGTGGACAATCTGGTCGGTTATCTGGTGCATGGCAGCGCCGTTACGCCCCTGAACCCTGCGGTATGCCTCCAGCGGTAGTTGCCTTCACGGGCGATGCGTTTACAGCAGCGCCAAGGCAATGTCCCGCAGCAGCCGAATGGTGGCTTGCTGCGTCAGCGTGCTCGGTCGCGAGGCACCAATTGCTACGCTCAGTCCGATGCGAAGCGCTTGGTCCCCCACGGTGACCGGCCGGACCGAAAAAGCACTGGGCCGTGTCGAACGCGCCACCGCGTTGCGCGACAAAATGGCAAAGCCCGCGCCATCGTCCACCAGGTCCAGGATGGCGGAAATGCCGTCAATTTCCAGGCCGATGGTGGGTCGACAATCCAGAGCAGCCATTTCTGACTCGACGAACATGCGGATCGCATTGGGCCGGCTGGGAATGACCAAGGGCAGGCTGGCAATGTCTTGAAGCGCAATCGGTCCTGGCGGCGGGTCTTCCTGAAGGCCCGGCGGGCGGGCTTGCACCAGCAGCAAGGCCTCGTGCATGAGCGGCGTGACTTCTAAGCCGGTCGCAGAGGCCGTGTTGTAAAGCACGGCAATGTCCAGGCGTCCTGTGCTCAGGCCGTCTTGCATGGCGGTGGACAGACCTTCACTGATGGACAGTTGGGCCTGCGGCAACTGCTGGCGGAACGCCCTTGTCAAGGGCACCGTGATCACCCGCGCCAGGCTGGGCGGCAGTCCCAAGGCCACGCGGCCGGCGTAGCCACCCCGCACCCGTGCCAGATCGTCCCGCGCACGGGCCACCTGGTGCAAGATGCCGCGGCCATGCTCCAGCAGCAATTGACCTGCGTCGGTCGGCGTGGCACCCCGCCCGTTGCGGGTGAGCAGCGTTTGGTGCAACTCCACTTCGAGCAGACGCACCTGACGGCTCAGCATGGGCTGGCTGGTGTTCAGTGCGGCCGCAGCCCGGGTAAAGCTGCCGAGCTCCGCGACGCGAACAAAGTACTCGAGTTGTTTGAGGTCCATGGGGGGCGTAATTTCTGCGCATTTTTACATGACAGACTCTCTGTTATGCAATATTGATCTATCTGTTAGATGCGCGCCAGGCTTATCGAATGCGCACTTGCCCTTCACAATGCGCGCAACTTCAATGCCTTGTTTTGCGCCCATGTCCACAGCGTCCCAAACTGCCATTCCTTGTCTGCTCATGCGGGGCGGCACCTCCAAGGGCGCGTTTTTTAA
>CAIWRE010000576.1 GCA_903914985.1 uncultured beta proteobacterium
ACTTGCTGCTGCCACATGACTTCGCCGCCACGTGTCACGGGGTCGCGGGTGCTGAAAAGGGTGATGAACGGTTTTTCCCAGCGCTTAAACACTTCCCATGCCGCCTCGTTGCGCGCGCGCTCGGGGTCTTGCGGTGTGGTCGGAACAAAGCCCGGAAACACCCGGGCTGCCACCCGGTAGGCGCGGCTGGGAAAGGGCGCGTCATAGGCGGCGATTTCGTGAGCTGTGAGGCCCTGGGCGCAACCGGCTTTGACGATGCGCCCAATCGGAAACCAAGGGCTGTAGCGCGAAAACGCGCGCCAGATTTTGAAAGCAGGTGGCACTTCCATGGTGCCGGTGGGCAGTGCGCCATTGCCCAGTGCCACGCGGTCAAAGCGCCCGGGCATTTCAGCCACCACCCGCAAGCCCACCAGCGAACCCCAGTCCTGGCCAAAAAAGCTCATGTGCTGAAAGTCGTTGGCCTGCACCCAAGCCTTCATCCACTGCACATGGTTGAGGTAGGAATAGTCACTCGCACGCGCTGGTTTGTCGGACCGGCCAAAGCCCACCAGATCGGGCGCAATCACGCGCAAGCCCTGGGCCACCAGCACCGGAATCATCTTGCGGTAGAGGTAGGACCAGGTGGGTTCGCCATGCATCAAGAGCACGATAGGACCGTCGCGCGGACCTTCGTCAATGTGCGCAATGCGCAGGCCGCCGACCTCGGTGTAATGCGGCGCATACGGGAAGTCGGGCAGATGGGCAAAGCACTCGTCCGGGGTGCGCAGCACGCGGGAAACAGTGGGCAGGGCAATGGCAGCGGACATGGGCGGTCTTTCGTGCGGTCAAGGGAAATCAAACGGCGCACAGTGCCATGCGAACGGCGGTGCTTTCGCAGTGTATCGTCAATCAATACATAGGTGTATGGATTGACGATACCTAGCCGCTCATGGCGCTTTGTCGCCATGGGATGGCCCCGCTTTTTGGCGCAGCGCACGTTCATACAAGGGAATGACTTTGGGTAAATTCGCCTCGATCTCTGCAATACGATTTCCGTCGGAGGGATGGGTCGACAGCCACTGCGGCGGCGCGTTTTTGTTGGCGGCGCCCATTTTTTGCCACAAGCTGACCCCCGCGCGGGGGTCAAAGCCCGCGCGGGCAGCCAGTTCCATGCCCACCAGATCGGCTTCAGTTTCGTCTTCGCGGCCAAATTGCAGGGTGAGCAGGTTGGCGCCAGCGCGTGCCACGCTGTCGGTAATGCGCGGGTCGATGCCCAACCAGCCCGACAGCAAGGCCCCGCCAAGGCGCGCGCCTACGGCTGTGGCTGTGCTTTTGCCCATTTGCTCACGCGCGTGTTCGCGCAAGGCGTGCGCAATTTCGTGGCCCATGACGATGGCGACCTCGTCATCGCTGAGCTGCAAGGTTTTGAGAATGCCGGTGTAAAAAACAATCTTGCCGCCCGGCATACAAAAGGCGTTGATCTGGTTGGAGCCAATCAGGTTGACCTCCCACTGCCACTGTTTTGCACGCAGATTCCACTCCCCGGTAAACGGAATGATTTTTTGTGCAATGGCGCGCAAACGACGCACCTGGGCGTTGTCGGACGGGCCCAGTGCCTGCTGGTCCGCAGCCGCCTTGAGCGTTTGCCGGTATTGCGCCAGTGCCTGCTGCTCCACCGAGTCGGCACTCACTGCGCCCACAAACACCGAGCGTTCGCCTACATCCACGCCTTCACGCGCCAACACGGAAGTCGCCGCTGACGCCCCCAGCAGCACCGCCAGTGCATAGCGCCTAAACAAGACCATTCGCATCACCGTACCTCACAAACATCCAATACGCCCGCAGACCTGCGGCTATTATTCCCCGATGCCCAACAAAGTGCTCCCCGCCAACGCAAACTCTGACGTGATAGCTGAAAAAACCGGTTGGTGGCAGGCGATCAAGGTCTATGGCGAACCCGCATCGATGCGCATGCTGTCCTTGGGCTTTTCAGCGGGCCTCCCATTGTTGTTGGTGTTCGGAACTTTGGGCTTTTGGCTGCGCGAGGCGGGCATTGACCGCACGACCATCGGGTTTTTGAGCTGGGTCGGGCTGGCCTACGGCTTCAAGTGGGTGTGGTCGCCGCTGGTGGACCGCATGCCGATTCCACTGCTCACCAAGGCTTTGGGACGCCGCCGCAGCTGGTTGTTGGCCTCGCAAACGCTCATCATGGGTGCCTTGGTATGCATGGCATTGACCGACCCGCAGCAAGCCCTTGCGCCCATGGTGTGGTGTGCGATTGCTGTGGCCGTGGGTTCGGCCACGCAGGACATTGCGCTCGATGCATTCCGCATTGAATCCGCCGACAGCGGTCACCAGGCCGCACTGGCAGCCACCTACCAGACCGGCTACCGCCTGGCCATGATATGGGCCGGCGCCGGTGCCTTGTGGATTGCGGCGCGCGCTGAAGTGCCCTCTGGCGTGCCGGGGGTGGCAACTGCGTACCAACATGGTCCCTGGCAAACCGCCTACCTGGCGATGGCACTCAGCATGCTGCCCGGGGTGCTGACCGTGCTGTTCTCGAAAGAGCCTGTGCCCGCTCCTGTGCCACCGGCAAAGAACGCGCGCGAATGGCTGCGGGGTGCCATCGTCGCGCCGTTTGCCGACTTTTTGGGGCGCTACGGCTGGCATGCGGCGCTGATCCTGGCCTTGATCGCCACCTACCGCATCAGCGATGTGGTGATGGGCATCATGGCCAACCCGTTTTATGTGGACATGGGCTTTACCAAAGACGAAGTGGCCGCGGTGACCAAAGTGTTTGGCGTGGTCATGACGCTTCTGGGCGCCTTTGTTGGCGGTTTGTTGTCTCTGCGGTTTGGCGTGATGCGGGTGATGATGCTGGGTGCGGTGTTGAGTGCTGCCAGCAATCTTTTGTTTGCCTGGCTGAGTATGCGGGGACATGACCTCACGGCTCTCGTTTGCGTGGTGTCGGCCGACAACCTGGCGTCCGGCATTGCCTCGGCGGCTTTTATTGCCTACCTGTCTTCGCTCACCAATGTGCAGTATTCGGCCACGCAGTACGCGTTGCTGAGTTCCATGATGTTGTTGCTGCCGAAGTTTGTGGCAGGCTTCTCGGGCAAGTATGTGGACGCTTTTGGCTATGCCAACTTCTTTACCGCAACCGCCTTGTTGGGTGTGCCCGTCGTGGTCCTGGTCGCCGTGGCTGCAAGGCTCCACAACGCCCAGTCCAAACCATGACACAGCGGTTCTGGCACACGCCTTGTTTACGCAACTTTACCCACGCTTCAGGTGCGCGGCACCACAAGCGTGGCGTGCGCCCCTAGACTGAAGCCATGACCAAACACCTGTTGATGATCGAGGACGACGCCCGCCTGGCAGCCATGGTGGCCGAGTATTTGCAGCTCAATGACCTGAGCATTGAGCGCGTAGGAGACGGCTTGTCGGGCTTGAACCGCTTGCGCCAACCCCCGCTGGGGGCGCCAACGGTGGACCTCGTGATTCTTGACTTGATGTTGCCGGACATCGACGGTCTGGAAGTATGCCGACGCATCCGCAGCCTGGCCGGTACGCTGGGCCAAACGCCCGTGCTGATGCTGACTGCCAAGGGCGACCCGATGGACCGCATCGTGGGCCTGGAAATCGGCGCCGACGATTACCTGCCCAAACCCTTTGAACCGCGTGAGCTGCTGGCACGCATCCGCGCTGTACTGCGCCGCAAAACCGAGGCGCCCACGGTGGCCGATGAACACGCCGTGCTGCGCTATGGCTCGCTGGAGATTGACCGCGACGCGCGTACTGTGTCGGTGGCGGGCAAACTTTGCGAGCTGACCTCTTACCAGTTTGACCTGCTGGTCACGCTGGCGGAACGTGCCGGACGGGTGCTGACGCGCGACCAGATCATGGAAGCGGTGCGCGGCCGCGAGCTCGACGCCTTTGACCGCTCGATTGATGTGCACATGGGCCGCATCCGCGCAGCCATTGAGCAGGATGCCAAGGCGCCCAAACGGATCCTGACGGTACGCGGCGTGGGCTATGTGTTTGCGCGCCAGCAAGACTGATCCGCAGCAAGGGCTTTAGGCATGTTGCAAAAGCTCTATGTGCGTATTTGGCTGGCCGTGGTGCTGGCCGTTGCGGTACTGACCTTTATGGTTGGCGTGGTCTGGCGCATGGCGGCTGAGCCGCCGCTGCGCGAGGTGGTGGTCCGCAACGTCCAAGGCGATGTGATCGGTAGCGGCAGCGCGCACATGCTGCGTCCGGGTGCGCCCGTGCAAGGCGACCACCATGAGCGCCGAGAGCGCGAAGCCGAAGGCAAATCCCACGCCCCGTCCGAAGCCGACGAAGACCCCGTAGGTCACTTCGGCCGTGGTCCTGAATTTGTCGTGCAAATGCAAGACGGGCAAACCATGCATTTGCACCTGCCTCGACCGCCGCACCGGCCTTGGATTGCGGCATTCGGATTTTTCTGGACACTGGCTTTGGTCGCAGTGGCGGTGGCCCTGGCCACCTATCCCATCGTCCGTCGATTGACCCGCAGGCTCGAGGGCCTACAGAGCGGCGTGCAGCGTTGGGGCGATGGCGAGCTCAGTGTGCGGGTGCCGCAGGACGGCGCCGACGAAGTGGCATTTCTGGCCCACAGTTTTAACCGGGCTGCTGCGCAAATTGAAGCTTTGGTCAAAGCACGCGATGCACTGCTGGCATCGCAAAAATCGCTCTTAGCCAACGCCTCGCACGAACTGCGCTCACCTTTGACTCGCATCCGCATGAGTCTGGAGCTCATGGGCAAAGGATCGCCCGAAGCATTGGCCCAGCGCAAGCCCGAGATTGAACGCAACCTGGCGGAGCTGGACCAATTGATTTCAGAAATTTTGCTGGCCAGCCGCCTAGACGCGCGCGAGGCAGATTTGGGCAGGGAGGAGCCTGTGGACCTGGTCGGTCTGGCGGCTGAAGAATGTGCCCGCACGGGTGCCACACTGGAAACGCAGGCCTCGGTATTGCTGGTACCGGGCATTGCCAAGCTCCTGCGCCGCGCCCTGCGCAACCTGCTGGAAAACGCGGGGCGCCATGCCGCCACACAGGCAGAGCTCTCGCTGTACCAACATGATGGTTTTGCCGTGATCGAAGTCAAAGACCAGGGACCCGGTGTGCCCGAAGCCTTGCAGAGCCGCATTTTTGAGCCCTTTTACCGCCTGCCCGGCGCGTCAGAACAAGACGGTGGCGTGGGCCTGGGGTTGGCGCTGGTGCAGTCGATTGCGCTGCGCCACGGGGGCACTGCCCGTTGCAGCAACCGCGAAAGCGGCGGCGCCTGCTTTACCCTGCGCCTGCCCATGGGCAACGTCGCTAAACCATTGCCTTGAGAAACAAGTCCCGGTCCGGGGCAAAGTTTTCATGCAGGGGCAGCAATGCGCCGCCCAAAGCACGCGCATCGGAGCCGATGTCCCCGGCCAGTAGTTGCGGACGCCACAAACCTTCCCAGTTGTAGTCGTCTAGCGCCCGGGTGGTTTGCGCCAGCAGTTGTGCGAGCATGGTGCGCGAAAACGAACCGTCAATCACCACCGCGTCCAGGTCCATAAAGGCAGTACCGCTCACAGCGCAATGCGCCAGAGCGCGTGCGGCGTTGGCAATCCACTGCCCGGTGTGCGATGCAAAAGGCTCGGTGCTAGCACGGTCGTCATAGGCCGCATCCGGCGCCAATCCCGCGGCATGCAAACGCTGCTCCAACTCCCACAGAGACGCTTGTCCGATCAACTGTTCGGGCAGCTGCAGGCCCTTGCCAGCCGTGTGTCGATCTGCCAAGTGCAAAGGCAAGGACGCAACCGCTCCGGAGTTACCGTGCACGCCACCATGGAGGTGGGAATTGATCACCACTCCGCCACCCACGAAGGTGTCCACAAACAAGTACAAAAAGCTTTTCAGATCGCGTCCGCGACCAGCAACGAGCTCGGCCACGCATGCGGCCTGCGTGTCTTTCGCAAAGCTCACCGGCGTGGAGGTCATGGCTTGCACCTCGGCGGCCAGATCAATCTGGTTCCAGCGGTCAGAGCTGGCCTGCGGCAGGCCCAGCATCTTGTGCCAGCCGCCCAGGTTGAATGGGGCAGCCACGCCCACGCCGACGAGTCGGGGCGCTAGCCCTTCCATGCCACGCTCGATAGCCTGGATTTGCGCGGCAATGGTGGGCAGCAAGGTCGCCGCGTCCGGAAAGTCGTAATTGACGGTTTGGCGTTGGCGCACTTGGCCGGTGAAGTCCACCAACAAGCAGTCGGTGCTGCGCCTGCCGAGCTTGATGCCTAAGGCAAATGCGCCGTCAGGGTTCAGCGCCAGCGGCACCGAGGGCTGGCCGATGCGCCCGCGCACCCGGGCCTGGCGCAACAGCAAACCGTCGTCCTCTAAACGGGTGGTGATCAGGCCAATGGTTTGGGCGCTCAAGCCTGTCAATCGGGCCAATTCAGCCTTGGGCACGCTGCCGTGGAGGCGCACCGCTTGCAACACCACGCGCTCATTGAACTGACGCATCCCCACGTGGTTGGAGCCGCGGGGCCGCAGCAGTTGCGGGGCTTGGCTAGGCGCTTGCGAGTGATCGGTATCGGCGGATTTCATGGTGGTGCCGATTTTCACCCATCCCTTGATTTAATCGGCCATTAAGTCAACAAGCCCAACACTCTTTGCGGGGTCACGTCCTGCAAGCAGCGGGTATGGCCCAAGGGGCAGACGCGTTCAAAGCAGGGCGCACAGTCCAGTGCCGGTTGGTATGTGGGATCGTCTTTGAGCCAGACCACCCGGGCTTGGGCACTGAGTGGCGGGGTGTGCCGCGGGCTGGAAGAGCCAAAAATGGCGACTTGCGGCACACCAAAAGCGGCTGCCACGTGCATCATTCCCGAGTCGTTGCTGACGACCGCACGCGCGGCGCTGACCACGGCGAGCGCTTCGGCCAATCCGGTGCGCCCAGACACGTCCAGGCAAAGACCTGAATACCGGGCTTGTACAGCCTGTGCAATGTCGGCGCAGACAGGCACGTCTTTGGCGGATCCCAATAGGACGATGGGCTGCCCTCGGGTTTGCGCCAACTGGCGTGCTAGTTCCGCAAAGTGCGCCGTCGGCCAGCGCTTGGCGGAGCCATATTCAGCACCGGGCACCAGCACGGAGTAGGTGCTCCGGGTCAGGTTCAGCGCAGCGAGCACGGCATCCGCTTCAGCAGGTGCGATCATGAGTTGCGGTTGTTCCGCCGCAAACCCGTCTTCACCACTGAGTGCGCCATAAAACGCCACCATAGGCGGACGCTCTGTTTTAGACGGGTTGGACAGCCGCTTGGTCAACAGGCCCCAGCGGGATTCACCTTGGTACCCCACACGCTCTGAAATACCCGCCCACCAGGGGATCAAGGCACTTTTGAGTGAATTCGGACACACCACCGCGCGGTCAAACCGGCCGCGCAACTCGCGCGCCAAAGCGCGCCGCGCCGACCACTGCAAGCCGCCGTGGGCAAAAGGAAATTCGATGACGCGCTCGACCTGCGGCATGGCACGGTAGACCGGTGCTACCCAGGGCAAGGCACCGACGGTGAGACGCTCGCCCCGCGCCTGCAGCCTGCGCAACAAGGGCTCGGTCATGACCGCGTCCCCAATCCATTGGGGCGCAATGATCAGGGTGCGGGTCATGGCCTGGCCACCCCTGCGGCGCGGACCTTAGTGGCCTTCGAAATGCTCGCCGTCCTTGAGTTGGTAGACGGTGCCGCAATAGGGGCACTTGGCCTGGCCGCTGTGCGCCACGTCCAGGTACACCTTGGGATGGGTGTTCCAGGTTTTCATGTCCGCCAAGGGGCTGGGGCAGTACACACCGCCTTGGGGGTTGAGGTCTTTGGCCAGCAGGGTAATGGTCGATGGGGACATAGCGGTTTTCGGTACGGAATGGGCTGTTGCTTAGACCAGGGTCAGCCAGTGTGCGTACTTGGGATTGCGGCCGTTCACGATATCAAAGAATGCGGCTTGGATTTTTTCGGTGATCGGTCCACGGGTGCCGACATAGCCGTCTTTGCCCAGGGCAATGCGGTCGAGTTCTCGGATCGGCGTGACTTCGGCCGCGGTGCCAGTAAAGAAGGCTTCATCGCAGATATAGACCTCGTCGCGGGTGATGCGCTTTTGCACCAACTCCAGCCCCAGATCTTTGCAGATGTGCATAACCGTGTTGCGGGTAATGCCATTGAGCGCACCGGCGGACAGGTCGGGGGTGTAGACCACGCCGTCTTTCACCACAAACAGGTTTTCGCCCGCGCCTTCGGACACAAAGCCGTTGGTGTCGAGCAGCATGGCTTCGTCGTAGCCGTCGTCCGTGGCTTCCATATTGGCCAGGATCGAGTTGGTGTAGTTGGACACCGCTTTGGCCTGGGTCATGGTGATGTTGACGTGGTGGCGGGTGTAGCTGGACACCTTCACACGGATACCGCGTTTCATGCCCTCTTCGCCCAAATAGGCGCCCCAAGCCCAGGCGGCGACCATCAAATGGATGGTGTTGCCTTTGGGTGAAACGCCGAGTTTCTTGTCGCCGATCCAGGTGAGCGGGCGCAGGTAGCAGCT
>CAIWRE010000577.1 GCA_903914985.1 uncultured beta proteobacterium
ACGGTTGATGGGGCCACGCTCCATCGGGTTCAGCGGCAAGCCGAGCAAACCGAGTTTGGTGGTGCAGGCGGGCTTGGGTTTTCCGTCCAGCGGTTCGCCCTGGGCATCGATGACGCGACCCAATAATTCTTCTCCGAGCAGGGCGTGACCGCTTTCGCTCAACACCCGCACAGAGGCGCCCGGGCCAATGCCCACCGGTTCTGAAAACGGCATGAGGTAAATCGTTTTGTCGGCAAAGCCAACCACTTCGGCTTCGATGCGGTGGCCGTCCTGGCCAACCACTTCACAGCAGGCACCGACCGGCGCCATGATGCCGCGGGCTTCCAGGCGCAAGCCCACCAGACGTACCAAGGTGCCGCTGCGCGCAGGGCGCGGACTGCGCAGCTGCGCCAGGGCTTGGTCGACTTGCGCGTCCAGGTCAAACATGGCCGTCGGCTTCGTTCAAGATGTCGTCAATGGCCGCCACCGTGTCGTAGCCCGCATCAATGGTCGCATTGGGCGCTGGGGTCGCAGCGGCCATGCGCGGCCGCGCGTCTTCGACACCGGTGCCAGGTATGCGCTCGCTGGCCATTCGCTCGGCGTTGAATGCTGTCTTAGCGCGCCAGCGCGGCTCGTTCACGGCCAGGCCACGGGCCAGCGCAGCCAGCCGTTCGCCGATCAAATCTTCCACCAGGGCGTCGTTGGCGCTGGCACGCACGCTTCCGGGCAGCAGCTTGTCATTGGCTTGCAGGCGCAGGGCTGAGCCCTCATTCAAGCCGGAGCGCGCACGCAGTTCTTGCAGCATGGCCAGGTCCGTGGAGTGCAGCTCGACGACGACAAGCGACTCGTCATGTTCGGCCAACTCATCCACGCAGCGCTGCACCAGGCGTTCAATCGCACCGCCATCCAAGGCCAGTTCGGCCAGCACCAGTTGCTCGGCCAGGTGCAGCGCCAGGCGCTTGAGTGGTTCAAAAAAGGTTTGCGGGCTTTGCTGCAGCAAGGCAAGCGCATCGGCCAGGGCATTGACCAAGGCATGGTCATCGCTCAGCGCAACGCGCAGCTTGTTTTCCATCTCGGTTTGCAGCTCGGCACGGGCTTGTGCTGCGCCTTCGGCACGGCCCTCTTCGCGGGCCTTGGCCAGAGCCTCAGCAGTCGCCACCGGCGTTTCAAGCACGGCCTGCGGGCTTGCGGTGGCCGCTTCCACGGCGTCCGACGCCGCGGGGTGCGGCTCGGTCACGGCCGGGGCAGGCAGTAAATCGGCGGTGGGGATGTCAAAGTCGGTCAGACCAAACACCGGCTCGCGTTCGCTGCGCCATGGGTTGGCGACAAAGCCGTCCTGCGGGGCAATCGGGTGCTTCAGGTCCGTGGGCTGCCAGACGCGCGCAGGGCGCACCTCGGGCTTACGGGCATCCGTGGGGGCGCCCGCATCCATGCTGTTAGACATAGTCAGCGCCGCCGCCCAGCACCAGATCGCCAGCATCGGCCAGTTTGCGCGCGGCACGCATGATCATCTTTTGCGCCTCTTCCACATCGGACAATCGCATCGGGCCCATGGCTTCCATGTCGTCTTTGAACATGCCACGCGCGCGCTCGGACATATTGCCCAGGAATTTGTCTTTGACTTCGTCGCTGGCGCCCTTGAGGGCCTTCATCATCAAGTCGGGTTCGACATTGCGCATGATGACCTGGATGCCCTTGTTGTCCACACTGGTCAAGTTCTCGAAGGTGAACATGTTGTCCTGGATCTTTTGCATCAGTTCCGGGTCCAGCGTTTTGAGGCCACCCATGACCGAGGCTTCCAGTGCCGTTTTGGTCAGGTTCAAAATATTGGCCGCAGCTTTGATACCACCCAGGCTCGAGGATTTGGACGTCGAGTTGGTAGAGAACTGTTTCTTCATGATGGCTTCAAGCTCCACCATGGCCGAAGGCTGAACCGTCTCAAGGCTGGCTACGCGCTGCATGATCTCGGCGCGGGACTCCGGAGGCAAAAAGTTCAAGACCTCTGCGGCCACACCGTTTTCCAGCACCGACAAAATAATGGCCACCACCTGCGGGTGCTCGGCCTTGATCATGTCGGCAATAGAGCGGGCGTCCATCCAGCTCAAAATCTCCAGGCCTTTGCTGCCCTGGCTGGGGTTGATGCGGCCCAGCACAGACGCTGCCTTGTCATCGCCCAGCGCACGTTTAAACACTTTTTCCACGTAGTCCGAGGTGCCCAGACCCAAGTTGGTCTGGCGTTTGATTTCGGCCACAAATTCGTCCAGCACGGCGTTGACCGCCTCTTGGGAGAGTTCTGCCACCTGCACCATGGCGACGCCCAGGCCCTGTACTTCTTTGGGGTTGAGGAATCGGATGATGTTGGCCGCCTGCTCTTCGCCCAGCAGCAGCATGAGCACTGCGGCGCGCTGCGTGCCGGTCAGGGAATCCATTTCCCGGCGCAAG
>CAIWRE010000578.1 GCA_903914985.1 uncultured beta proteobacterium
CGCGTCGTCAAACGACTGCGCGAAGCGCCTTGCATCTAAGGGATGGCGCATGGCGTGGAGCAAGTAGCGACCTGTTTGCGACTCGGTGGCCAATTGCACGTCCTGCACCGACCCTTGAGCGACCAAACGGCCACCGCGTTTGCCGGCGCTCGGGCCAATGTCAATGATGTGGTCTGCGGCGCGAATGGTGTCTTCGTCATGCTCCACCACCACCAGGGTGTTGCCTTTGTCGCTCAGTGTCTTGAGCGCTCCGAGCAGGATTTTGTTGTCCCGCGCATGCAAGCCGATGGTGGGTTCGTCCAGCACATAGCACACGCCTTGCAAATTGCTGCCCAGCTGCGCAGCCAGGCGAATGCGCTGTGCCTCGCCGCCGCTGAGCGTGGGCGCACCCCGGTCCAGCGTCAGATAGCCCAGGCCGACTTCCTCCAAGAATTCCAAACGACTTTGGATCTCCGGCACCAGGTCGCGGGCAATGTCGGCCTCGCGCTGGCTCAAGCCCCCCGCGATTTGCAGGCTTTGAACCCAGGCGCGCACGTCGCTCACACTCAGTGCAGCGATATCGGCAATGCCCACACCGTGAAAGCGCACAGCCCGCGCCGTGGCGTTCAAGCGGGTGCCGTGGCAGTGACCGCAGGCGGTGTCGGCCAGGTGTTCAATATCGGCCTCGGCAAATGTTTGTTCGCGGCCCTGGTTGTTGTCGTCTTTGACCGAATCGTCAAACACCTTGCGCTGGTCTTTGGTAAGCGCCAGGCCGGTTCCCACGCATTCCGGGCACCAGCCGTGTTTGCTGTTGTAACTAAAGAGGCGTGGGTCGAGCTCGGTGTACGAGGTTGAGCACACCGGACAGGCGCGCTTGGTAGAAAAGACCTCGCATTTGCCAATGTCTACCGTGCTGGTGCCCTGCTCCATGGCGGCCTTGAGTCCATCCAGCTGACTCATCACGTGGACCACGCCCTTGCCATGGGTCAGCGCTTCTGCCAACGCAGAGCGCAGCAGGCCTTCTTGCGCGGGGTGAACATCCAGGCTGACCACGGGCAACTCAATATGGTGTTCTTTGAACCGGTCGATGCGCGGGAAACCGCTGGTGGGCAAAAACTGCCCATCCACCCGCAAATGGGTGAAGCCCCGCGGACGCGCCCAATCGGCCAGCTCGGTGTACACGCCTTTACGCCCCACCACCAAGGGTGCGAGCAAACCAATGTGCTGGCCACGGTAATTTTTCATCAACTGCGCTGCAATACTGTCGGCCGTTTGCGGTGCGACGGCAGCGCCGTCTTTGGTGCAGTGTTGCGTGCCCAGCTTGACATACAGGAGCCGCAAAAAATGCCAGACCTCGGTCGTCGTGCCGACGGTGGATTTGCGCCCACCCCGGCTCAGGCGCTGCTCAATGGCCACTGTGGGCGGAATGCCATAGACCGCGTCCACCTCGGGGCGTCCGGCGGGTTGCACGATGGCGCGGGCATAAGCGTTCAGGCTTTCCAGGTAGCGGCGCTGGCCTTCGTTGAACAGAATGTCAAACGCCAGGGTCGATTTACCGGACCCGCTGACACCAGTGACCACGCTGAATTTGCCGCGCGGAATGTCAACACTGAGGGAGCGGAGGTTGTGCTCTTTGGCGTTGACGATGCGAATGTTGTTGTCGGCTTGCGGCGCTGCGGCGCGGGTCGCAAGCAACTTTGCAAACTGCGGCGTCGGCTCTTGCACCTCGTGCACCACGCCCATGGCGGCAGCGTATTCGCGCAGCGCTTTGGCCGTGTGGCTGGTGGGATGCACCAGCAGGTCCTCGGGCGTACCGGAGGCCACCACATGGCCACCGGCCTCTCCACCCTCGGGGCCCAGGTCGATCAGCCAGTCACTGGCACGGATCACATCCAAGTTGTGCTCAATCACCACCAAGGAGTGGCCCACGTCGAGC
>CAIWRE010000579.1 GCA_903914985.1 uncultured beta proteobacterium
TGCCCACCTGGGGCACATACAAAGCACCGGCCACGCCGCACACCATGGCCGACAGGGTCCAGATCGCCAGCTTGTAACCGAGGGGCGAGTAGCCGCTGAACATGACGCGGGACTCCGCGTCGCGAATTGCCTGCAGTACGCGGCCGAACTTGGACGCCACCAACCAACGTGCCAGCAGGTAAAAGGCCAGCAGACAGGCAGCGGTCAACACAAAAAGCGCCATGCGCATGCCGGGTGTGGCGATCGGAATATCGGCCAAACGTTTGAAGTCGGTAAATCCGTTGTTGCCGCCAAAGCCGGTTTCGTTGCGAAAAAAGAGCAGCATGGCTGCAAAGGTCAGCGCCTGGGTGATGATGGAAAAGTACACGCCTTTGATGCGTGAGCGAAAGGCAAAAAATCCAAATACCAGCGCCACCAGCCCCGGCACGGCCACCACCAAAAACAAAGTAGCGGGCAAACTCGCACTCATCGCCCAATGCCAGGGCAGCTCTTTCCAATCCAGGAACACCATGAAGTCAGGCAAGGCGCTTTTGTAATTGCCGTCCAGTCCAATCTGGCGCATCAGGTACATGCCCATGGCATAGCCGCCCAGCGCAAAAAACAAACCGTGGCCCAAACTGAGGATGCCGGTGTAGCCCCAAATCAAGTCCATGGCCAGGGCACACATGGCGTAGCACATGATCTTTGCCACCAGGCCCACTGCAAAGTCGCTCAAGTGAAACACGCTGCCTGTCGGCACCAGCAAATTCAGCACCGGCACCACACCGCACAATAAGGCCAGCACGGCCAACCACACCGTCCAGCCCCTGCGGCTGAGCACCGGCGCGGACGTGGGAAGAATCAGTTCACTCATGTTTCTGCACTCCGGCCCTTCATGGCAAAAATGCCTTGAGGACGTTTCTGAATAAAGATGATGATGAACAAAAGCACGGCGATTTTGGCCAACACTGCACCCGCCAGGCCTTCTAAGAACTTGTTCAACACACCCAGGCCCAACGCGGCCACCACCGTGCCTGCCAGCTGGCCCACGCCCCCCAGCACCACCACCATAAAGGCGTCCACGATGTAGCTCTGGCCCAGGTCCGGCCCCACGTTGCCCACCTGGCTCAGCGCGCAGCCGGCCAGCCCGGCAATGCCAGAACCCAAGGCAAAGGCATAGGTGTCAATGCGCGCGGTGTTCACCCCCATGCAGGATGCAATCGGCCGGTTTTGCGTCACAGCCCGCACAAACAGACCCAGGCGTGTCTTGCCCACCAGCAAGGCCACAGCCGCCAGCACGCTCAAAGCAAACACCACAATGATGATGCGGTTGTAGGGCAGCGAGAGGTTGCCCATGAGTTGCACGCCGCCGCTCATCCAACTCGGGTTTTCTACGCCCACGTTTTGCGCACCAAACAGGCTGCGTACGCCTTGCATGAGCATCAGGCTGATGCCCCAGGTGGCCAACAGTGTCTCTAGTGGTCGGCCATACAAAAGGCGGATTACGCTGCGCTCCAGTGCCGCGCCCACCAGGGCCGACACCATAAAGGCCACAGGCACGCTGGCCAGCAAATACCAGTCAAACGCCGCCGGGAAGTACTTTTGAAATACTGCTTGCACCACATAGGTGGCATAGGCGCCGATCATCATCAGCTCGCCATGCGCCATGTTGATCACGCCCATCAAACCGTAGGTAATGGCCAAGCCCAGCGCCACCAGCAACAGAATGGAGCCCAGACTGATGCCACTGAAAATCGCGCCCAGCCGGTCACCCCAAGCCAGGCGCGCCTTCACTTCGCTCAGGCTCTTCAACAAAGACCTTTTGACAGCGGGGTCGGTCTCGATTTGCAAGCGCTCGGCCAGCAGCGTTTGCGTTGCGGCTTGGGCACTTTGACCCAACCGCGCTGCTGCCTCCTGGCGCTTGGCGGGGTCCTCACTGGCCAGCAGCGCGGCCGCCCGCAACAAGCCCAGTGCATCGCGAATGTCACCTTCGGTCTCTTGCGCCATCGCCCTGTCAATCAGGGGCAGTTGCGCATCATTCACTTGGCCTTGCAAGGCCTTGGCGGCGTCGCGACGCACGCCAGCGTCGGTGCTGAGCAATTTGAGCGCGGCCAGCGCGTTGTCCAGTTCACCGCGCATGCGGTTGTTCACCATCGCGTCTTCGGCACTTTGCAGGGCGTCGGCGGCAATGGTGACTGATGCGCCAGTGGCGGCGTCCGTAGCCTGTCCATCGCGCATCACCACGGGCTTGCCGTCCAGAATTTTCACCATGCCGTCGGACAAGGCTTGGATGAAGACCAAGGTTTGCGCGTCGGGGCTCAGTACCGCTTCCTGGAGTGCGGCAATGCGCGCGTCACCCTCGCCCACCGCCATTTTTTGGGCTTGCTGCGGACTCAGCGCGTGCGCTGCTGTCGTCAACGCAAGGCATCCCAGCCAAAACAGCGTGCGCTGCAGCCTCCATCTGAATTTCATCAACATCCTCAAAAGTAAAAACCGCCGCAGCCTTCGGGGCTCCTGTGCACCCGCAAGACCACGGCGGCGGTTCAGCGCCAAGTAATGGGCTTACTTCTTCACAGGTTCATCAGGCTTTTTGTCGTTGCCTTCGATGAACGGAGACCATGGCTTGGCCTTGACGGGGCCTGGTGTCTTCCACACTACATTGAACTGGCCGTCGGCCTTGATCTCACCAATGAACACCGACTTGTGCAGATGGTGGTTTTTCTCGTCCATCTTGGACGTGATGCCACTGGGTGCGGCAAAGGTCTGGCCAGCCATGGCAGCAATCACCTTGTCCACGTCGGTGGACTTGGCTTTTTCAACCGCTTGCTTCCACATATTGATACCGATGTAGGTCGCTTCCATCGGATCGTTGGTCAGAGGCTTGTCCTTGTGACCTGCGATGCCCTTGGCTTTGGCGTAATCCGACCACTTCTTGATGAAGGCATCGTTCGTAGGATTCTTGATGGACATGAAGTAGTTCCATGCCGCCAGGTGACCCACCAGAGGCTTGGTGTCCACGCCGCGCAACTCTTCTTCACCCACCGAGAAGGCCACCACCGGCACGTCTTTGGCTTTCAGGCCCGCGTTGCCGAGTTCTTTGTAGAAGGGCACGTTGGAGTCACCGTTGATGGTGGAGACCACAGCAGTCTTGCCGCCAGCCGCAAACTTCTTGATGTCAGCCACGATGGTCTGGTAGTCCGAGTGACCGAAGGGCGTGTATTTTTCGTCAATGTCTGAATCCTTCACACCTTTGCTCTTGAGGTAGGCGCGCAGAATTTTGTTGGTGGTACGGGGGTAGACGTAGTCGGTACCCAGCAGCACCCAGCGCTTGGCGCCGCCACCGTCTTTGCTCATCAGGTAGTCCACTGCGGGAATGGCTTGCTGGTTGGGCGCTGCACCGGTGTAGAACACGTTCTTCGAGAGCTCTTCACCTTCGTACTGCACGGGGTAGAACAAGAGGCCGTTCATTTCCTCGACCACGGGCAACACCGATTTGCGCGACACCGAGGTCCAGCAACCGAAGATCACGTCGACCTTGTCTTGACCGAGCAATTGCTTGGTTTTCTCGGCAAACAAAGGCCAGTTGGACGCGGGGTCCACCACCACAGGCTCAAGCTTCTTGCCCAATAGGCCGCCCTTGGCATTGATCTCGTCAATGGCCATGAGCACCGTGTCCTTCAACACGGTTTCAGAAATGGCCATGGTGCCCGACAGGCTGTGCAGAACACCGACCTTGATGGTGTCACCTGCGTGGGCGGGCAGAGCCGACAAACCGGCCAAAGCGACGGCAGCGCTAAGTGCCTTGAGCGTAAAACGACGTTGCATGAAAAA
>CAIWRE010000580.1 GCA_903914985.1 uncultured beta proteobacterium
AACGGGCCGGCCAAGGCGGTCACAACGAGCGGCACCGTGAAATACAGTGCCACCGCGTCGGCCAGCGGCAGCGCGGGGAAAGCCATGTAGTAAGCCGTATACGCACCAAGCATGATCAGCGCGCGCACCGCCAAAGGCGCGAAGGGCGATGAAAAAATGGCCCGCCACCCCTCTTCGCGATGCACCAGCCACAACAATATGGGCACCGACACACAGGAGCGGATGAACACCACCTCCGTCAAGGGATAGGCACCGCTGACTTGTTTGACGATGGCGTCCTGTAAAGAGAACACCAACACGCCCAGGCACAGGTAAAAAATGCCTAATTTTGCGTCGTTGCGTTCCATCACAACTCCAAGCCGGCGTGGCTGCGCTTGACACGCAGCAACCGGGTGAAGTTCCATGACACCAGCCAGACCCCGAAGGCGCCGAGCACGATAACGCCTGTGGTGCCCACCAGCGCAATCAGTTGGCCATCGATACCAATCCCCACAGACTGCCCGATGAAGAAGCTGGACGCGAACGCGGCCACGGCCGCCCCCCGGCGTTCGGGCGCCATTTGGGTGGCGTTGATTTGCAAGGTGTTGTGGAGCATGTAAAAACCCAGGCCCGCCAGAAAACACGCGGGCACCGACCACCACCAGGCGTCGGCCAAGGCAACCACCAAGAACGCAACGGTCACAAAAATGCCGCCCCAGCGGCACAAGCCCACCTCACCCAGGCGGCGCACCAACAAGGGCGCGGCAAAGGCAAACAAAAGGCCTCCGATTCCGTACAACATAACGACCTGCCCGGCCAATGAGAGCGACACTGCATGAAGCTGATTCAAGTGCGACACCATGAAGGCAAAGGCGCCGTACAAAAACGCGCCTTCGGCAAACACAGTGAGCAGAATGACTCGGGCCCACGGCAAAGACAGGACCTGGCCAAACTCCGACACCATGCGCGCCAAGGCAGGGCCCTCACCATGGCGCAGTTGTCGCGCCCGCGCAGGCAGTCGGCGATTCAAGACCAGCAGCCACAGGGCAATCACGCCAAACACCAGCGCAATCAAGATAAACGGGGTGCGCCACTGCATATGGTCTGCCGCAAACCCACCCAGCGCCACGCCGCCCGAGAGCCCCAGAATTTGCCCGATCAAAAACCGGGCCAGCACCGGTTGGCGGTGTTCGTAGTCAATGACATCGCCAATCCAGGCCATGGACAGCGGAATGATGGACGCTGCAGTCGCGCCTGCCAGTGTGCGGGCCAGCAACAAGAAGCCAAAATTCGGGGCCAAGGCACAACTTGCGGTGGTCAGCGCACAGGCCATGCACCCCAGCGCTACGACGCGGTATTTGCCAAATCGGTCACCCAGAGGGCCAAAAATTAATTGCGCAAGGCCATAGGCCACGGCAAAAACTGTAATCACCAGCGCCGCAGCGCCTAGCGTTAATTGGAACTCCGCAGCCAGACGCGGCAGCATGGCGTCCATGACGCGCAGAGACATACCGCTGCCAAAGGCTGCCAGAGACAGGCCCACAATCGCGCCGCGCGGCAAATCCTCAGAAGGGGCCTCTGAAACAGAGGTGATGGCGGGTGCTTGGGAGAGCGGCATGGCGAGTCAGTCGGGCTGAAGGCGGAGGGTAAGAAACTTTTCAACGACCCTTGTGGAGGCGCCACACCCGTTGTGTGAGAGCTTCAGTCTACCCGACACTCTCAGCATGGGCCCGTTAGGCTGGCGCAACCTTTTCCGTATTCCATACGCACCATACACATCAGTATTTACCCGCTAACGATCCAATCCCGTCTTCATCGACCATATTGCAATAGTCGTTGGCGTGATTCAAGCGTCTCGCCAAGGTGGGAGCTTTCGTAAATATTTATTACTTTGATTGGATTGCTACGTGCTTTCAGATATCGAAATTACCCAGGCAGCGCACATGTTGCCCATTGGCCAGATCGCCCAAGGTCTGGGTATTCCCGAAGACGCGGTCGATATGTACGGGCGCTACAAGGCGAAAATTTCACTCGACTATGCCCACAGTCTGTCGGATCGTCCCGACGGCAAATTAATTTTGGTGTCTGCTATCAGCCCGACGCCAGCCGGAGAGGGGAAGACCACCACCACGGTGGGCGTGGGCGACGCGCTCAACCGCATTGGGAAAAAAACCATTATTTGCCTGCGCGAACCCAGCCTGGGACCCGTGTTTGGCATGAAAGGCGGCGCGGCTGGAGGGGGCCATGCACAGGTGGTGCCTATGGAAGACATCAATCTGCATTTCACCGGTGACTTCAACGCCATCGCCTTGGCCAACAACTTATTGGCCGCGCTGATTGATAACCACATCCACCATGGCAATGCGCTGGGCATTGATGTGCGTCGCATCACCTGGAAGCGGGTGATGGACATGAACGACCGGGCACTTCGAGACATCACCGTCTCCCTGGGTGGGCCGGGTAACGGCTATCCACGTCAGGACGGTTTTGACATTGTGGTGGCGTCTGAAGTGATGGCCATTTTTTGTCTCGCGACCAGCCTTGCCGACCTCAAGGAGCGTTTGGGCAATATCGTGATTGGCTACAACAGGGCCTTGGCACCCGTACGCGCCCGCGATCTCAACGCGCATGGAGCTATGACGGTGCTGTTGCGCGAGGCGCTCAAGCCCAACCTGGTGCAAACACTGGAGAACAATCCGGCCTTCATCCATGGCGGGCCGTTTGCCAATATTGCCCACGGTTGCAATTCGGTGCTCGCAACCAAAATGGCGCTCAAGCTGGCCGACTACGTGGTCACTGAAGCCGGATTTGGTGCCGACCTGGGGGCAGAGAAGTTTGTCGATATCAAGTGCCGCAAGTCTGGCTTACGGCCCTCGGCGGTGGTGTTGGTGGGCACCATTCGGGCCCTCAAATACCACGGTGGCTGCGACCTCAAGGAGCTCAATCAGGAAAACCTACCGGCCTTGGCCCAGGGTATTGCGAACCTGGAACGTCACGTCAACAACGTGCACAACCATTACGGCCTGCCCTGTGTGGTGTCCATGAACCATTTCACCTTTGACACGCCTGCAGAGTTGGACCTGCTCCAAAGCAAGCTGGCCCATTTGCAGGTGCCGGTGCTCTCTGCCCGCCACTGGGCGGAGGGCGGCGCAGGCGCCGAAGCCGTGGCGCACGCTGTGGTGGCATTGGCGGCCCAAAAGGACGAGGGCTTCCGCTTTGTCTACGAGGACGACCTGCCCCTGTGGGACAAGATGAAGGCGGTTGCAACCAAGATTTACGGCGCAAGTGACATTACGGCAGATACCAAGGTGTGTGCTGAGATTGAGCGCCTGCAAGGCGCGGGCTATGGCCACTATCCCGTGTGCGTGGCAAAGACGCAGTATTCCTTCTCTACTGATGCGTCCCGTCGCGGCGCACCGAGCGGACACGTGGTCAATGTGCGCGAAGTGCGCTTGGCCGCTGGCGCAGAATTTGTGGTGATGGTCTGCGGCGACATCATGACCATGCCGGGCCTACCCAAGGTGCCTTCGTCCGAACACATCGACATTGATGCCAAGGGCAAGGTAGTGGGCCTGTTTTAAGGCCTACAAAATAGCCTGGAGTGTGGAAATGGTAGGGCGTGAGTGACTTGAACACTCGACCAAAGGATTATGAGTCCTCTGCTCTAACCAACTGAGCTAACGCCCCACACAAGCGGGCAATTGTAGTGGCTGCCCCGGCGGCAAGCTGCACTCCTCAACCCTGACGCGAAGTGCGCGCAGACGCTTCGGACTCGTCGAAAATCGTGCCGCCGAACTTCAATGCGCTGACTTCACGATCGGACTGAAACAGGGGGTAGAACATCTGACGATACCAGCGTTCCTGGCCGAACAGTTGGTCGTCGCGCAAGCCTACGGCGGGCGGGTATTGGCGGGTGATGTGGGCCGAGCCAAAAATAATGTCCCACAAAAACAGCAGATTGCCAAAATTGCCCTTGTAGTGGCCTACACCGTCGGCGTTGGTAATTGCGTGGTGCGCCCAATGGGTGGCGGGCGTTGAAATGGTGCGTTCCACGACCCACATCACCGGACGCAGGGCGGGTATGCGGTAGAGCGGTTCGTCCCAACGCCAAGCGCAGTGGGCGCCCAGAATCACAAACAGCTTGACGACGATATAGGTGGCATAGACCCAACCGCCCACGCCCAGGTACAACAGCGCTCCGGCAAACCACAAGCCGGGCATCATGAGGTAGTAGAAAAAGTTGTTGCGAAAGGTAACGCGGATGCTCATGTACTGCGCCGAGTGGTGCGCGCGGTGTAGAGGCCACAACAACGGGGAGTGCGAGGCGCGATGCCACCAGTACTGCGTCATGTCATCGGCAATCAGCAATATACCCACCATGGCCCACCAGGGCCAGTCAACCATCACGCCTTTCATGCCGGGTGCCAGCCAGGCACCCAGTTTGGCAGCGCTCAAAATGGCCAATGGCTGGGTGATGGCCAGCAGGCTCACGAACATCATCACTTCGAGCTTGGTGTCGTTGGACGTGGCCGCAGCGCGCACCGTGCTTTGGTAGCGGCGGCTGGCAAACTCCATCAGACCAAAACCGCCGATCAGGCAAAGCACCAACAGATTTTGAACTTGAGTAGGGTTCATAAATTGAAATTCAAAGTTTTTGATGCGGCCGATAGTGCCCGAAACGCTGTCAGCGCCCTAGCGGGTAAGCACCTAGGCCGCGTCACCCTGGCGTTGCCAATTAGCGGTCTACTAAAAACAGCGCCTGTAAATCGCTCAAAAAGTCAAACCCCTTTACTGTGGGCCGCACGCGGTGCAGGTCGCGCTCGATCAGCCCTTTGCGCTCGGCGGCTTCCAGTGCTGAAGCAATGGCGGTGACCGGCAAGCCGGTGCGTTCAGTGAATTCCCGCAAGCCAAAGCCGTGGCGAAGACGCAAGGCGTTGAGCATGTATTCAAACGGAAGGTCGGCGCGGGCCACGTCCTCGCTGTGCGCCAGTGCATTGCCCGCCAGGGCGCGCTCCTGGTACAGGCGCGGTTCCCGCAAGCGCACCTGACGCACTACCCGGTGCGCAAAGCTGATCTTGCTGTGCGCGCCCGCGCCAATGCCCAGGTAATCGCCAAACTGCCAGTAGTTGAGGTTGTGCGCGCAGCGGTGCCCGTCTTTGGCGTAGGCCGATACCTCATAACGCTGCAAGCCAGCGGCCTCTGTGAGCTCGGTGATGTGGTCCAGCATGGCGTAAGCCGTATCGTCTTCCGGCACGGTGGGCGGGAACTTGGCGAAATAGGTGTTGGGCTCAATCGTGAGGTGGTAAATCGAAATATGGGGCGGCGCAAAACCCAGCGCGGTGCGAATGTCCTGCGCCACTTGCTCCAAAGACTGCCCGGGCAGCGCATACATGATGTCCAGGTTGAACGTAGAAAAAGCGCGCGCCGCCTCCTCTACCGCGGCAAGTGCTTGCGCCCGGTCGTGCACACGCCCAAGGGCTTTCAGGTGTAGGTCGTTAAAACTTTGAACACCGATAGAAAGGCGCGTAACGCCAGCCTGGGCAAATGCCGCAAAGCGGTCTTTCTCAAAGGTGCCGGGGTTGGCCTCCAGCGTGATTTCGCAATTTGCCTCAAGCCTCAGCCGCGCCCGGATGTCGCTGATGAGCCGGTCTATAGATTCCGGCGAAAACAGGCTTGGTGTGCCGCCTCCAATAAAGATGCTGTGGATGCCGCGCCCCCATATCAAAGGCAAGGCAGCTTCCAGATCAGCCACTACCGCGTCTATAAAGCGCCGCTCGGGCAAAGGCCCGGCGGGTTGTTCGTGGGAATTGAAATCGCAGTAAGGACATTTCTTAATGCACCACGGCAGGTGCACGTACAGCGACAAGGGCGGCAAAGCCGCCAGCTGCAAGGTGCCCGGGCGCATGTAGTGCGCAATGTCGTGCTGCACCACCGCTTCTGTGGCGGTGGAGTCGGCGGAGATGGGAATCATCGCGGGAGCCAGCGCTCGCGCATCAGCGCCACCATGGCCTGGGCGGCGCGACCCCGATGGCTGTGGGCGTTTTTGACTTCCACCGGCAGCTGGGCAAAGGTTTTGCCGAATTCTGCAATCCACATGATGGGATCAAACCCGAATCCATTGCTGCCCACCGGTTCAGGGGCAATCTGCCCAACCACCCTGCCCATGGCAATCAGCGGTTCCGGGTCCTCTGGAGAACGCACGGCGACCAGCGTGCTGACCAAGGCGGCACCTCGATGGGTGACGCCTTTCATTTGCTCCAACAGGGCCCGCACATTGTTGTCGTCTCCTTTGGCATAGCCAAACTGGGTGGCGTAGTAGGCGGTGTCTACGCCGGGCAGACCGCCGAAGGCGTCAACGCACAAGCCCGCATCGTCGGCAATGGCGGGTAATCCAGTGTGAAGGGCGGCATTGCGCGCCTTGGCCAAGGCGTTCTCTACAAAAGTACGAAAAGGCTCCGGAGACTCGGGCACGCCCAAATCACTCTGGCGCACCAGTTCGCAGCCCAGCGGCGCAAACATGGCCTGCAATTCAGCCAATTTACCGGCGTTGTTGGACGCTAAAACGATCCTCATGGACTGTCCGCCCCGGCTCAGTGGCCCGGCAGCGCTTGGGCCAACGCCTCTTGCTGCAGGCGCATCAACTGGCCAATGCCGAGTTCAGCCAGGCTGAGCAATTGGTCCATCTCGGTGCGCGAAAAGGCCGCGCCTTCGGCGGTACCCTGCACTTCGACAAAATTGCCAGCACCTGTCATGACGACATTCATGTCGGTGTCGCAAGCCGAGTCCTCGGTGTATTCCAAATCCAGCAATGGTGTGCCCTCGACAATGCCCACAGAAATTGCCGCTACGCTGGCCGTGATGGGCGACTCGGTAATCTTGCCGTGCGCGAGCAGCCAATTGACTGCGTCTTGCGCCGCCACAAAAGCGCCGGTAATGGCGGCCGTACGCGTGCCGCCGTCGGCCTGGATCACGTCGCAGTCCAGGGAAATGGTGCGCTCACCCAATAGCTGGAGGTCAAACACTGCACGCAGGGACCGTCCGATCAGGCGTTGAATCTCCTGGGTTCGTCCACTTTGCTTGCCTTTGGCGGCCTCCCGGTCGCTGCGGGTGTGGGTCGCGCGGGGCAGCATGCCGTATTCGGCGGTCACCCAGCCCTCGCCACTGCCACGCTTATGCGGCGGCACGCGCTCTTCGACAGATGCTGTGCAAAGAACCTTGGTGCCGCCAAATTCAATCAACACCGACCCTTCGGCGTGCCGGGTGTAGCCCCGGGTGATGCGTACCGGACGCAAAGCATTGGCGGCACGTGCGCCGCTGCGGATATACAAAGTCATAAGGGATGCCCGTTACCGGGTGAAAAAAAAACGCGACGTTCATGCAGTCGGGCCGAAAGCCTCACTGCTCAAACAAAACCCTCATTATCGGACTTCTCCCATGCCACAGCGATCAGGGTGACGTTGTCGCAATAGGCCCCTCCTTGGCGCAGAGCCAAATCGGCTAGCTCCTCAGCCGCTTCGGTAACGGCATTGGCCGTCAGGCTATAGGCAATATCATCCTCGCCCACGTTGCCCCAAAGACCGTCCGAACACAGCACCATTCGATCGCCCACCTCCATAAGAATGGGCGTCGCAATCTCAACGACCGGTTGGCGGGAAGCCCCCAGGCAGCTGTAAAGCAAATGCTTGCTCACCGGTGCTGCGCGATTGCCGGCGAGCATGCTGTCTTTCCATTCGGCTACCGAATGGTCAATGGTGCGACTCAGAACTTCGCCTGCACGCACCAGATAACGTCGCGAATCTCCACAATGTGCGGTGTAGCAGTGGTCATCTTGCAATACCGAAATAACCAAGGTGCTGCTCGGAGTTTGATCCAATTGGTTCATCGTTGCATAGCCCAGCAATTGCTCATGGGCTGCCAGCATCGCGGCATGCAGGAACTCTGTTACCGCGGCCAGTTTAGGGGTCGCCTGCTTGTGAAACATGGATGTCACGACCTGCAGGCAGAGTTGCGATGCCACATCACCATGAGGATGCCCGCCCAGGCCGTCTGCGACAAGAAAAATAGCGGCGGATTGGGTGTAGGTATAGCCTACGCGGTCTTCATTGCGTTTGCGTCCGCCCACTCGACTGACCTGAAACACGGAAAACTTCATGGCTGCCGTGCGCGCCCAGCGCTCAAGTTTGCACCTGATAACAACGCATCCGGGAAAAACTGGGTCGCTTCGTATTCGTGTGAGTCCACTGCACGGGCCACCGTTTTGGGCGGTGTCGTCAGTATTTTTTGAACGGAAAGCACCGAGTGCGGCCTGGCCTGAGAGTCCGTCTGCATACACGACAGAACCAGATCGATCAGGAAATGCGAATATTTGCCTCGCAGGTCGGCCACCATGTTTTCAAGCTTGCTACGGCAATCGGGCTTGGCAGCGTCCGGCGGCGGATAGCCCTTCATACAAGAATAAATACATGCCCCAATGGCATAAATATCAGTCCAGGGGCCAATGGCCTTTCCGCGCTTGTACATTTCGGGCGCCGAAAATCCTGGCGTGAACATCGGCTGCAAAAACTTGCCATCCTGATTCAATACGTCTCGCGCAGCACCAAAATCGATGAGGACCGCCCGGTCATCGTCGGTGACAAGAATGTTTCCAGGCTTGATATCCAAATGCAGCATTTTGTGCTGGTGCACGACACGCAATCCATGCAGCACCTCATCAAACAAGGAGCGGATCGTACTTTCACGCAAGACCTTGGCGTGATTCAGTGAGGCCGAGGTCACGATGAACTGTTGCAATGACGCGCCCTGCAAATAGTTCATGACCAGGTAAACCGTGTCGTTCTCTTGGAAAAAGTTCAAAACACTGACGACATTGGGGTGGGCGATCTGGGCCAGTGCCCGCCCCTCCTCCAGAAAACTGCGAAAGCCAATCCGGTACAGTGCACGCTTGTCCCTGGCGACCACCACGGGTGCTTCGCCACTCGCTCTGCTGGCCAGCGCGGCAGGGAGATACTCTTTGAGTGCAACTTCTTGTCCGGTCGGACTGACTGCACGGTAAACAATGCCAAACCCACCCGCTCCGATTTTTTGAACAATACGGTACCCGCCCACCCACTTGCCAGGTTCAAGAGGCGCCGGAATTGACTTTGGTGCAGACTGGGTCATGCCGTAGGAAGTTAGTGTTACCGCTCCATGAATCGATGATTCCGCCTGACGTCAAGCGATCGGAGTTATTCTCAACCTAACCGCCAATGTAATGAATGTTAAAGAAGGAATGATGATGTCAGTTTACAGTATGACAGGTTATGCAAGTGTGCAGAGTCTCGCCAGCGCCACCGCGACGGCCACCGAACCGACAAAGTCGGCCACAGCCCAATTGGGCTTGGAGATCCGGTCGGTGAACAGCCGCTTCCTGGATGTCAGTTTCCGTCTTCCAGAAGATCTTCGCCATTGGGAGCCGCAGTTGCGCGAAATATTGGCCGCGCGCCTCAAACGCGGCAAAGTAGAGATGCGCGTTTCACTAGAGGCGCAGAGTGGCAACATCAGCGACCCTTCTTCCAGACTGCTTCAGCGCCTCAACAACCTGCAAGACAACATCAAAGTGTGGCTCCCGCAGGCGGGCGGTCTCACGGTTGCCGATGTGTTGCGACTGGCATCTTCCGACCCGTCGGGCGCACGCGACTGGAGTGAATCGCTCCTACCACTAGCCCGATCAGCCCTGGAGGCTCTCCTGGGTGCGCGCGAGCGGGAAGGCGGACGACTGGCGGCCATGCTGCTGGACCATATTGCCCAGTTGCGCCTGCTGGCAGCGCAGGCCGTGCCCCTGGTGCCCCAGTTGGTGGCGCAGCAGCGCCAGCGCTTCATGGAACGGTGGGCCGAGGCCATGGCCCTGGGTGAAAGCAGCGCAATACCCGAGAGCGCCCAGGACCGGGCGCTGACCGAAGCCACTGCGTTTGCGATCCGCATCGACGTTGCCGAAGAAATCACCCGTTTGAACTCCCATCTCGACGAATTGGAGCGTTTGATCAAAAAAGGAGGTGAAATCGGAAAGCGCCTGGACTTCTTAATCCAGGAATTGCACCGCGAGGCCAACACCCTGGGCTCTAAATCAGCCGCCCTGGCGCTCACCCATATTTCCGTGGACATGAAGGTCTTGATCGAACAAATGCGTGAACAAGTGCAGAACATAGAATAAGTCTTCGCATTTTTGGCCCCTTGCGCTATGGATTACCCCGGAAACCTTTTTGTTGTCGCCGCACCCAGTGGCGCAGGCAAGTCCAGCCTGGTCAACGCCCTGCTGGAGCTCGACTCCCATGTGCAGCCCTCGGTATCGCACACCACGCGCGCACCTCGCGGACAGGAGAAACACGGTCGGGAGTACTTTTTCGCCTCCGAGCAGGAGTTTGACGCCATGGTGGCGGCCGACGGCTTTGTGGAATGGGCGCATGTCCATAGCAACCGCTATGGCACATCCAAAAAGGCCATAGAAGAACGCATGGCCACCGGCGCCGACGTCATTCTGGAAATTGATTTTCAGGGGGCGATTCAGATCAAAGAAACCTTTTCGAACGCGGTATGCATTTTTATCCTGCCACCTAGCTGGGAAGAGCTTCGCGCGCGCTTGGAGCGCCGGGGGGAGGACGCACCCGACACGATCGAGTTGCGCATGAAAAATGCTGCGATAGAGGTCGCACAGGCCCAAAAATTTGACTTCGTTATAATCAATGAGTTGTTTGACCGCGCGCTTTTTGACCTGAAAGCAATCGTTCACTCCCAGCGGCTCAAGTTTGTGGCGCAGGCGCGCGCCAGAGCGGCAACGTTCCAAGCGCTCAACATCCCCTTGTAATTTCGGAGAATCCCATGGCCCGCATCACCGTCGAAGACTGCCTCGAGCAGATCCCCAACCGCTTTCAGCTGGTCCTGGCTGCCACCTACCGCGCCCGCATGCTGAGCCAGGGTCACACTCCCAAAATCGAGAGCAAAAACAAGCCCGGTGTCACCGCGCTGCGCGAAATTGCCGCCGGCAAGGTCGGTATTGAAATGCTGAAGAAAGTGCCGCTGTAAAGCGTCGCTTCGATCACAAAAAAGGCCCCT
>CAIWRE010000581.1 GCA_903914985.1 uncultured beta proteobacterium
ACGGCTCCTGGGCCGAGTTGTTTCAGCAGCACATCGTCGCCTGGCAGGTCAATATGCCGACCCAGGAAGAAGTGGAAGAAACGCTGGAGCAATACGCCGAACTGGCGCAAAACCCGGTGGTGGTGCACTAAGCGCCTGATTTACAGGCCTACTACCACCCCTAGGTCGCCGCGTAGCGGTAAATCTGGTCACCTTGCGGGGCACGAATCTGCGCGTTGAAGGACACCACGATGCGGTCCTTGGTGCCCACATAAGGCAGCGCCTTGTGCGGCAAAAACGAAGGGAAAAGCACCAGTTCGCCCTCGTTCGGCGTCACGTCCAGCGTGGCGTTTTGCAAATAGGCATTGCCCATGTCCATGTAGGCACCGCCTAAAAGTGGAAACATCGGGCTGTAAAAACGCGTGGCGCCGTTGAGCGCTCCCCATTGCGCTTCGCGTTGGCGCGCTTCCACCGGGTCGATTTGCACGTAGTACACCCCCGACCAGGAGCAGTTGCCGTGGGTGTGAACATCGTGAAAGGCTGCGCCGTTTTGAATTTGAAACCACAGACCCACCAATTCGAGTTGCAGGCCGTGGCGGCCGCTGGGCCAGACACCGGCGTTGGCTTGCTTGGCGGTGGCTTGCAGTGACTGGGCAATGAACTTGACCAGCGTGTGGAACTCCGGCACATCCACACGTTGCAGCAAGTCGTCGCTGCTGGCGTAAAAGCTGCCAGCGCGCTCGGGGTGCTGCGCCACATCGGTGGCGCGCATCACGCTGAAAATCCGCGCCAGCACGTCGTTTACAGCGGCAGCACCGTCCAGGCGGTGCACTGCCATGGGCACCGGCCAGTGGGCGCTGTTGGGCGCAAACAGCGGCGCGCTCATGCGGCAATACTGTGTTCTGCGGGCAACTCCAAACGCCAACCGGTGCGTTGGCTGAGTGCCTCCAAATCTGCCGGGGTGTCGAGGTCGGTCACAAAGCGCGTGTTGGTGGTGGCGTGCACATGGACCAGTTCAGGTTGGCGCTCCACCAAATGGCGGCAGCCCAGGTTGGTGTCGCTGGCCAATATTTGCGCCAGGGCCACATCGTCCATGACCAGCGGGTTGCCGCGCTGGCCATCGACGACCGGCACCACCACATGGCCGATGGGGCGCTTTTTGAACGCAGATATCAGTTCGGTCAGGTCGGCCGCACCCAGCAGCGGCTGGTCTGCCAGCACCACCAGTACTGCGTCAAAGTTGCCGCGCAAGGCCTGCAGACCCACGCGCACTGAGCTCTGCTGGCCCAGCGCATAGTCTGCGTTGTGGGCCAAGGTCACAGGAAAGGTCGAGACGCTGGCTTCCACCGCATCGCGGGCAAAGCCGGTGACCACGACCACCTCGTCCACCCCGGCGCCACTGAGTGCAATCAGTTGGCGGTTGATCAGGGGCACGCCTTGCAGGCGGATCAGCGACTTGGCCACGCCGCCCATGCGGCTGCCCGTGCCAGCGGCCAGGAGCACCGCCCCGACGCGCAGGCGGGCGTACAAACCGCCGCCTTGTTTGAGTAAGCATCCCATGGTGATCTCCGGTCGTCGAATAAAAAAGGTTAGGCGCTGCGCAACAAATCGGGCAGGCGCGCCAAGCTCGCCAGATTATGGGCGGGCATAAAGCGGTGCACCTGACTGGCTGCCCGCAGCAGCGCTTCCGATTGTGGCGCCTGTACCGTGGGGTGCAGCCAGCAGACCCGCGCGCCCCGGGCGCGCACTTGGGCCAGCACCGCCGCGAGATCGTCGGGCGGGTCGGTGTCGTAGCCATCGCTGAACACCAAAAAATAGTCGCCGCGTTGCAAGGCCTTGCGCTCCAGGTGCAATTTCAAGGCGGTTTGCAGGCAACTCGCGATGCGGGTGCCGCCGCCAAATCCAAAGGTCACGGCATTGACCTTTTCTTGAACGCGTTCACTGCGCCGCTTCATCAGCGGCGTGACGTCGGCCACGCTGGTGTGAAACACCAAAGCGCGTGCATCCATGACTTCCACAAACGCACGGCTCAAGCGCAGATAAAACTGGGCATGGACTTCCATGGAGCGGCTCACGTCCACCAGCACCACCACCCGCGGTTGGCGGCGCTGGCGCTGCACGCGGGCGAGCTTGACGATCTCCCCAGCCGTGCCTTGCGCACCGCGCAGCGAACGGCGCAGGTGAATGGAGCCACGCTGCCCAGTGGGTTCAAAGCGGCGCAGCAACTGGCTGCGCAGACGCTTTTTCAGCGCTTCCACCAAGGGCTCAAAGCGGTCCATGTCGCCGGGCATCCATTCGGCAAAGTCGCGTTCGTCCAGCGGCGCGGTGCTGCTGGCGCCGCCCTGGGCGCGCTGGCCGCCGGATTCTTCCAGGTCGCCGCTGGCTGCGTCGTCGGCCTGGCCCACCGTGGGGCGCGCCTCACCGGGCGCGGTATTGCCTGCTTGCTGCGCCATGTCCTGGTGCATTTGCTGTACCAGCTCCGGCAGGCTGCGCGCGCGCTGGGTGAGCCCTGAGCTGCGGGTGCTTCCTTTGACCTTGTGGGGGAACCAAAAGGCCTGGTGCAGCTCCGGGTACTTGCGCCACTGTCGTTGGCTGCCGCTCGCAATAGCCCGCCACAGCGATTCGATACGCGGCCACTGGTCCAGCGGCAAGGCCGCAGCGGCTTGCACCATCAGCGCGATTTCGGCGTAGCCCAGCGCAAA